>JBIKOC010000046.1:0-8120 GCA_044358335.1 Flavobacteriales bacterium
ATATATATATAAAGCATGAGAATTCTAAAGAAAAGAAGCTAAAACGAATCCATGGTTTGGGAAATACAGCCGAAGGAAGAATAGCTTTAATGATAAAAGATAGATGGCTACTAGCAGACACAAGTTTAGCTGTTTTAAGTAAAGCTGCATATACATCATTAAGAACAATGAATCAAGGTTATACAGTAGGGAAAATTGGGAATACAAGCTATTTAATTGACTCTATGGGACAAATTACATGGCAAACATCCAATAGATTGATTGGATCCTATTCCGATGGCTTCATTCTATGTTATAACATAAAGGAAAATCAATACACCTATCTTTCGAATTCAGGTGAGAATCTTTTTGGTAACATGTATTTAGAAGCATTACCATTTTCACAAGGCAAAGCATGGGTTAAAGTGGAAACCGGTTGGGGATGCATCGATACTTCTGGAGAATGGATTTTAAGTCCGCATTACTATCAAATTCGTAAACTTGACCACAATGCATATGCAGCAAAGAAAGCATATCGATTCGGAATGTGTGATTCTTCCGGAAAAATGATACTCGACCCGATTTACGATACTATCGAAATCAAAGATCAGAATCTCATATCGGCTGCAATTGGGACAAGAATTTCTTGGAAATATACAGGTGGCTCAACAATCTATGACCGGATTCCCAATCCAACACTAGCAAAAACGCCTTAATGGTTGGATAGTTTTGAATTATTCCTACTTTTGCCCCCGCTATAAGGCTCCGTAGTTCAATTGGATAGAATGACAGATTCCGGTTCTGTTGGTTGGGGGTTCGAATCCCTCCGGAGTCACGAGTTATAAACCACTGTTTGATTTTCAGGCAGTGGTTTTTTTTTGATTTATTTTAATTAGCCAACTAAATTCTATATAGAATTAATAATTATGAAATTAAATATAAATTTATCCTTCAAATAAAGTTAGTAGATATCAAATTAATTCGTAAATCATAATTAATTATTATCAATTAAAAACCCACATCAACACCGATTTATCTACTTCCTTCAATATCTTATCTATCCGTTTCATAAACCCATTACTCACAGCCGGACATCCCCAACCTTCCGGTGTACCATTCGGATAAACTGCCCGATCCGACACAACTTCCCAAGAGTGTAGTACAATTTCTCGCTTAACGGCTGCCGAATTGGTCTTATCTAAACCATGAAGCAAATAATTCACATGAATTCCCCACTGACTATATCCTCGCCTCCCAATGCGATATTTCCCTAAACTCGAAGCATGACTGTCGGATTGATTACTAAATATCGGCTTTTGCGCAGTATAGGTAGATCCCCAAGAATTCGGACCACAACCATGACTTACCAATCCTGAGTCCACGGCTATTTGTTTATCAAAATCCCAAACGTAGAAACGGTGCTTTCCAGAATGTTTGCCGTAATCTAATAGAAAAGCATAATGCGTATTCAACTTATTATTTTCACAATAGGTTTTAGCCAATTCTGCTTTGTTTTTCAAAATTGCTATTCGAGATTCAAATTTTTCTTTGCATGATGAATCAGAATTCAAATCTCCCCTCTTTTTCCAGCCTAACTGAATAAAAATGAATCCACCAAGAATGAGAACGACTCCTGCAAATGCGAGTTTTTTCATAGGACAAAATCCTAAAACGCTCCGATTTTTAAAGTTGGTATACAGCAGAAAAATAATCTGATAAAATCTGATTTACACGATAAATATCATCGGATCGATGCAATTGCTTTCATAAAATTCCAAATCTACTAAACTACAAACACCAGGATAATCGCCCGTCTTCCCTTGCAAATCGCGTATAAATTGAATATGCAAATGAGGTGGCCAATTACCATTTTCATCCCAATTACCTATTTCGGCCAAGGAAGAACCTCGACGTATTGTATCGCCCGGCTTCCAACGTATTAAGCTAGTATGTGATAAATGTCCGTATAAACTATAAACGACCTTTTCTTCTATTTCATGCTCCAAAATAATCGTCCCACCATAATCACCATAAGCCGGATTGATAGCTACACTGTGAATCTTCCCATCTAAGGGTGCAAAAATATACGTACCAGCTGCAACCCAAATATCAACACCTAAATGAATACATCGAACCGACTCTCCGCTTTCATAATGCGAACTTCTGCGATAAACAATCCGATTTTCTAAATAACCACCTATTCCACAACCACCTTTTTGTAAATCAATTTCCCCTTGAATAAATTGCTCAAAAACCGAACGATTACTTAAATCAAGTCCTTCCAGTCGTTCATTTGCATTAGACAAATCCAATTCAACAGGATTCATTTCTGCTAATGATATATCAAACAGTGATCTTATATGCATGTAAATTTCAATTTATAAACTCCCAAGCCGATTTATAAACACCTAATAATTCGCAATGTTCTATGAGTGCTTTATAAAACGGATCATGGCCCAAGGTAGCACTATCACCAATAAGTACTAGCTTTTTTCTTGCACGTGTCATAGCTACATTGATTCGCCTATAATCCTGTAAAAATCCAATTTCACTTCGATCATTCGAACGTACCAATGACACATAAATTGCATCACGTTCCTGACCTTGAAATGAGTCAATCGTTTGGACCTCAATCTGCATCGTACTAGGCAAAGCAGAAAGCCATTCAATTCCTAATTCATTTAATAATCCAACTTGTCCACGATAGGGTGAAATCACTCCAATACTCAATTTCTTATTATGAATTGATTCGGCTAATGCAATCAAACGTTGCCACAAAAATCGCGCTTCTTCTGCATTACTGATACTCTGAGTTTCGGGGTTAATTTGCTCCTCCCATCCTAAGCCTGCGGTATCGATAAACTCCATGACCGATTCCGAACCTAAATACCAGTTTGCTACATCCGCATGTGCCTCCAAACGACCTTGATAAAACCATTTATTCGGAAATGACATGATTTGCTCGTTCATTCGATACTGCATGGTTAACAGAGCAGTTGGGACTTTATCTAATACTTTTTCCATTAAAGTTATAGATAAACCTTTCCGTGCAGCTTCTTGCGATTTGACAGTTGGTGGTAACTGAAATGGATCACCAGCTAACACCACCCGATCAGCCTTTGAAATAGGAATCCAACATCCCGGCTCAGGTGCTTGTGCGGCTTCATCAATAAATACTGTCGAAAAAGTACGTTTTTCCAATAAAGAATGATTGGCTCCAACTAAGGTACAGGTTATCACTTCGGCCTTATCCACGCATGTTTCAAGAATAAATGATTCTAATTTTCGTGCTTCGGCTGCAATACTTTTTGCTTCTGACAAAATCAACTTTCGTTGTTCTCGTTCTGCATGTCCAAATTGACGTTTATATTTTCCCGCCATGCGACGCAATTCGGCAGCTCGTTTTCGAAATTCTTTAATATCACTGTATTGTGGATGCTGTCTCACCTGCCCTTCTACAGTTGATGCTTCAAGTGTTTCGTTAATTCGAGCAATATTTCCAATACGCAATACACGCATTCCTGCTTCGAGCGATTTTTGTGTCAACCAATCAGCTGCAGCATTACTAGGAGCGCATAGCAATATCTGCTCTCCTTGTTCAACCAAAATTTTAGCAGCTGCAATAAGTGTAGTTGTCTTTCCCGTTCCCGGAGGACCATGCAATAAACACACATCTTCTGATTCAAGAATTAACTTCACAGCTGCTTGTTGCGATTGATTTAAATGCTCAGGTAATTCAGGAATATCTACATCATCGTCGCTTTCAGCTAATTTATTGAGCAATAAAGCTTCTCGAATAACTGCCAACCGACAATTTCGTGCGTTTGCAACAAGCTTCATTGTATGTTCTTGCTCTCGATAGGCATTTTCATCGGGCATGCTATTTATACCTAAACGACCATAATCAAGCACTTCAGGTAATTCATCACAAAAAAAGATCAGCTTCATTTGATCGCCATTCACAAATTGAATTGCACCTTTTATTGCATCTGCCGAATCATTTTCTGAGGAAAAAACTAAGGCTAATTTACCCGCCGAAAAAGAATGTGGACGGTCTTTCTGCTTTGTACGCTCAACAATTACAAAAGGATAATCTCCAAATCCATATCCCGTTTCAACCACTCGCAATGGAAACCAACAATGCCCTAGTTCAACTCGCTGTTGCACAGTTGTTCCTCTCATCATCACATCAAACTGGCGCATTTCCTCGTCTTTCTCGAGCTGCAAAAGTACCCGCAACTCTTCGAAATACTCAATGGGATTTATCATGCTGCAATAATAGTATTAAGTAGCAAGTACGAGGTATTAGGAAATGTGATTTCCTTGCCCAAAATAGGTTTACTTTTAATTGTCCCTTTGTACTTTGTACTTTCTTTGGCGGCCAAGCGGGCTATTAAACCTGTGAGCTTTATGTTTTATCAAGGTCGCAAAATAAAAACCCCATCCTGCCTGTTAAGCAAAATGGGGATGAAATAATAATAAAATAATACTATTTTGTCCTTACAGTTACCGTAGTATTATTCACTGTACTTGGATTTCCACCGGCAGCTTTAATTTGGTTTTGAATCTGCGTGCGACGTAATAAAACATCTAAATCGCGGTCTTCTTTTTCACGTTTTGCTACTTCTTCAATTACAATTTTGTAATTCAAATTCATAGAATAATAAAACTGTACTGATGGTTCAACCATATCGGCATTTAACACCACATCAAATTGTCCGTAAGGCACACGCTCATAATACACCGTTTTATTTTTTTCTGCATAATTATATTCCATTGGTTTTTCTTTATCCTTAGATGACTTCTTTGAATAAACTTTTGGAATTCCGGTATTGGCAGCTGTGTATTTCACATAGCGTTCCATAGGATAAACAGAACCTTGTGTAGTGGCATAATTTTGAACTTCCAAATTAAATCCCATACGTTTATAAGATTCAGCTTTGGTTTGGATAATTTCTTCTGCCTTTTTGCGCAACTCAGTATAGATTTGATCCATGTTTGCGACATTATAATCAATCTTAACTAAATCATAAATCTCAGCTTCTGCAGCTGCAGAAATCAAATCATTTAAACGATCGTGGTCGGTGAATTTCACATGAATATTTTTCTTCATTTCAAATCCAGTAGGCACTTCATTTAATGTTTTACTATAGCGTTTTTCCGTTAATTCGAATTCATATGTTGGCAACATTGAAATAAAATCAACATGCGTATTATCTAATTGTATTCCAGCTTTTCGTAATTCATCAAATACATTATTTAATCGAACATCCATTAATGAATCTGTTTCTACGATGCTCTCTCCTGCTTGTGTAATACTCAAAATTGCTACATAAGAACTAGCTCGAACATTTATCATGACATCTGCTTTAATTGGAGTCATGAAACTACTACTCATTTGTGTAGTTAAATTGACTCCTTTAGGTGGATTATACGTGACGAAATTTGCATTACCATATGCATCACTCATAATTGCATTTCCGGAAGAACAAGAAGTTACTGTATTATTCTGGAATACAGAATTACCAGCCGATTGAGCAAATATTAAAGCAGAGGATAGAACACACGAAGTGCTGAGGAAAATTATTTTTTTCATGAGTTTATTTTTCCTCCCTTATGTGATTAAAATAATAAGGTTCACACCTAAATAAAAAAATCCGGTCAAGCCGGATTTTTTTATTTAATTAATTTAAATCAACATTCAATAAATAGTAACTGCATTGGAAATCAATTGCGGAAATTCCGCTAATGACATTGATTTTTGATTGTCATTTTTCTTTTTCGATTTCTCTGAAACTGCAACTTCTTTTATCGAATTAGAAACTGTATTATCCCAGGTATAAGAATTACCAACATGAGCACTAGTAATGGTCATTGGCGTACTTGAATTCGCTAAAGTCGCATTCCCATCAGTAATAACGGGTGTTTTAATCTTTGCCTCGACAACTACTTCCTCATCTTTTGCATCAACTGGGGCTTCAGCTAATTCTATTTCTCGAACAGGTTCAAAAGAAGGACTTTCGGGTGTTGCTAAATCATTAGAAACCGAAACCTCATCAATTGGTTTGGCAACTTCGGCAGCACTAAGTTCTGATAGTTGAGTGTCGGAAACTAAAGGAAGTTCAGAATCTTCTTTTTTAATTGATTTCAATTCCTGCGAAACTTCATTTTTCACTTCAAAATGATTGGCATCGGGATTAAATAAAAATATTCCCAGCGCGATCATAGCAGCTGCGGCTAATGAAATCCCAACAATGATCGGCCATCGGATTATTATTCCCTTCTTTTCTTCTCCTTCATCAAAAACATCCAATAATTTTTGTTTTAATGCAGCCGAAGGTTGATCCGTTTCTTCGTCCAAATCGTTCAATGAGATTAACATGGTGCGAATTTGATTATACTCCTCCTCGCCCAATCCTTCAGCATCAAGAATCTTTAATTCGGATGCACTTAGCTGATGAAATTCTTTTTGTAGAATCATCTGCTCAAAATCTTCCTGAAAGTGATTAAATGCTTGCATAATCAGATGTGTTGAAATTGTGGCATTTTACCTGCGATTTTTCGCAAAGCATAAAATAAACGTGATTTAACTGTGCCTTCACTACAATTCAAAACCGCCGAAATTTCTTTTAGCGATAATTCCTCAAAATAGCGCAACATAAACGTGCTTTTATGAGGTTCATCGATTGTTTCTAAAACCTCTTTTAATTTCCGAGTAAAGGCCCTTTTATCAATTCTTTCTGTAATTTTCTGAGAATCATCTGATAATTCAGGTGCTTGATCCAACGAAACTGCATGGCCTTTTCGACTGGCTTTTCTGTATTCCATTTTACAGATATTAGTGGCAACGGTATAAACCCAAGGACGAAATATCCGGCTGATGTCGAATAATTCAGGTTGCTTGGCAATTTTGATAAATAAGTCTTGCAAACAATCTTCTGCTAATTCGTGATTATTCCAAAGTAAACGCTTGAGATAAGCTAATAAACGCGGACTATATCGATCATATAAAATCGAAAATGCCATTTTATCGCGGGCAATGATCAACTCCATCAATTGCTCATCGCTGAGTGTTGAAAGGTCTTTGCTCATTTTCCGGAAGCGTTAGAAATAAATCGTGCAATAATTTCTTTACTCATTTCCAAATCGCTCTTTTCAACTTCGCTTAATTTAGGATTTGATTGAATTAAAATTATTCCCGGAAGCAAATTCCCAGCTAATACTGCATAACGATCCGATTGCCACTGTTTTGATTGAATAAATGCAATTCGTTGTTTGTCGTAAAACTTCTTCAGTTCAGTCACATTATCATATTCGCCTGCACTAAAACGACATAAAGCTCCTACTGGAAATAAATTCGATTGGTATTTGGTGAGAATATCAGGACGAAGAGTCCAGGAAAGATAAACCGGCTTTTTACTCAAAGATAATGTTGTAAACAAGGCCGCCTCAGAATTTCCGGCATACGATAATTTTGCATCCCAATTAGCCAATGTTTTCTTTAACCATGTGGCATCTTCAATCATGGCAAGAGAAATTATGGTCACTTTCTTAGCATTTAACTGTTCCCATAAAGGATAGGTATCGAATTCACCATTACTGATGATTAAACTTCCTTCCGGAACAGATTCAATCATCCATTTAGCATAAACTTGTTGAAAGCTGGTGATTGTTCCATTTGACCTACATGCACTAACTGCTTTTGTCCGTGATGCTATATCTCCATTCCTTTCTGCTAACCAAGCTGCTTCTGTAGCTAACAAAGTATTATTGGGATTTATTCGAGAAGCCTGAGAAAAATAATTTATCGCTTCTGGCTTATTCCGATTAACGCGGAGTTGGAGGTAATTATAGGTGAAACTACCTGCAATTTCAGATTGACTACTTTGAACGAACTGAGTCAATTCTTGTTGCTCTTTACTATCCAGTTTTCCATCATCATTCAAATCAGCATTTCGCTTATTCTGATAAGCATCGAACCAAGATGCTTCTAATTCTTGAGTTACCTGTTTGGATTCTTGAGAATAATTAGTCGATTGATCACTAAAATTTAAATCTTCATCCATTGAAAGATTTGATTGTGACTCTTTTTTAAGTGACTCCTGGTTCTGATTTCGGGTTTTCCCTTTATTCAATCGATA
>JBIKOC010000047.1:0-8091 GCA_044358335.1 Flavobacteriales bacterium
CCTGTTCGACAGTCGGTACTAAAGGTGCCATCGAGGCAATCGGTAATGGAGTAGTCGTAACCGAGTTCTCCAAATTGCCAGATCATTTTGGGCCCAGGAAGGGTGATAAAAAACGCAGCAGCTTCCGCCATACGGTCTAAAGCTGTTGGCAAATTACGCGTGTTATAAGTGCCGTTTGAATTACCGTATTCAAGGTTTTTATACATCAATCGTTCTTCATCGTGACTTTCCATGTAGGATAATAAACCATAATTACCCCATCCTCGAGATTGAGGAGTTGAATTGTAGAGGTTTTGGTTTTGACCATTTAGCCAACCCATTGTTGCCTCATTATATTGATCTGTTGCTTTTCCCCAGAGCATCAATCCATTGTTAGCATAAATAGTCTCTTCACTTACTACACCAAGATGCTCTAAGATGATAAAGGCATTGGGATCTGTTTGACGGATTGACGCGGCATAGTCGAGAATAATATCTATTCGGCTTTGATCGAATGCACTCCAAGCTGAAATATTACCACCAGTATTCGTTTGGGTTAGACCTTTACTTAAGTCGAAACGGAAGCCATCGATTTTGAATTCTTGCAACCAGTGTTTAATCACCTTTTTCACAAAATATTTAGTGGCTTGACTTGCATGATTGAAGTCGTAACCAATAGAAAAAGGGTGAGTTGCAACTTGATTGAACCAAGGGTTTTGAGAACTGGGTTGTCCGAATTCTCCAGCATTTGGATCAAAATACATTTTAACCATTGGGCATTGACCGAAGGCATGATTAAAAACTACGTCAGAAATAACGGCAATTCCTCGGCTATGGCATGAATCAACGAGACGTTTAAGTTCGTTTTTGGTACCGTAGTATTTATCAACTGCCATGAAGAAATCGGGAGCATAACCCCAGCTTTCGTTTCCGTCAAATTCGGCAACAGGCATTAGTTCTATTGCATTAACACCAAGAGCCCCGAGATAAGGAAGCTTTTCAATGACTTCAGTAAAAGAACGTGTTTGTGTGAAATCGCGGATAAGAAGTTCATACACAACTAAATCTTCTTTGGGGGCTCTGTTGTATGTGTATGAATTATCCCAGTTATAAGCCGTTGGCGCTATTTGAAGGATGCCAACAATGCCTTCTGCTTGTCCTGTAGGATATTCAATCAAGTTGGGATAAACAGTTGGAGAAATCCAAGGGTCGTTCCAAGGGTCAAGAACTTTTTCGCAATATGGATCTGCGATACGAATTCCATCCCAATCGATAGCATATTGGAAGCGATATTCTCTGTTGGGATCGAGGTTATTTATTTCAAGCCAGAAGTATTGTCCATCGGGCGTTTTATTCATTTTATATTCAGGTAGATATGTCCAATTATTGAAGTCGCCCAACACATAAATAAAATCTTTGTAGGGGGCTCTTAATTGAAGATAGACCGAAGAATTACTTGTATATGTGATTCCTTCTTCAGCTCCATTTGGAACATTGGAAATGTTAGGAGAGCTGTGTTTTGTAATTAAGATGGTATCGCGTAAAGTTGTTGTTCCGTTGTTAGCCGAGAAAACTAATGTGTGGAGACCAACTGTTAAATCGTCAGAAATTAATGAGTATTCTAAGGATGTTGCTGCAGTTGCTGTTTCTTCAACAACAGCGTCTAGAGAAAAACCTAATGCTGCATTTGCAGAAGCTTGTCCGGTGAAAACGATTGTTTGGCCCGTATTTACAAGTAAACTATTTTGTGGATGAGAAGTGATGTTTGCAGAAAATGAGGCTGTGGCTAAATCAATAAATATATCTCCATTTGTTGCCGTTTTCCCTTCAAGCGTTCCGTCAGCATTTCGGAAAACAATGCAGATTTGTTGCAATAATGCACCCGAAGGAATTATTCCCGAAGCGTTATTGTTTGTAGAATACCACTCTCTAATAGACGGGTTCATTGAAAGCGTATACTGATTGGTCGTACCAATTCTTGTCATTGCAACGCGGGAATCAACAAGACCCCAGTTACCAACAACGTATTGCCATGGCGATCCGGCGATTTTTACACCCGTATGCGCATAAACAATTTGTCCTGCAGGAAGATTTGCCAAGCCCCCATTGCCTTGATCTGCGTTAAAAGTTAAAGTAACTGAGTCATCTCCAGTTGGAAATGCTGGATTGATTGATACAACAGCTTGGCTAAAAAAATCGTTTGATAGCGCAGAAAGCGCAAGGAAAAGAATACATTTTATTAATCTCATACCGTTCATGGAACTCAAGGGTTGAAAGACCGAAGGTAAATAGTTAAGTGTAAAAATAACACTATTCAAAAGTTGGTTGTGCAATTGAATTGATGTTATGTGCTGATAGTGAGAGCGATAAAATTAACAAAGTCATGTAACAATTGTTCATTTCTTTTCGTCGTTGAGCAATAGTCTTAATTTGTGATTATGAATTAGTTTGATGCAGTATTAAAAAATAACTACCACATAATCAGTAAGATAATAAATCTGTGCGTTTTTCTGACACTAAAGAGTCATTTAGCCTTGTTTGGAATTCATAATTTCGACAGTTGAAACAAATTAACTAACATGAAAAAACAACTACTTACAGCATTGTGTTTCGTGGCTGGCTCATTAGGGCTTTCAGCTCAAAACTCAGTTACATTTTATGTGAATATGTCAAATGAGACTGTCCCTTCAGAAGGAGTTCATGTGGCAGGAAGTTTTCAGTCAGAGATTGGTGCTTCGGCTGATTGGCTGCCAGATCAAACGGCATTGACTGACATGGGTGGAGGGATCTATTCTTTCACAGCAACAGGCCTACCAAATGGAATTTATGAATTTAAGTATCTGAATGGTAATGATTTTACAACAGCAGAGAATGTTCCTGTGGAGTGTCAAGTAGGAGACGGAAACGAAAATCGTTTTTTTGTTATTAACGGAGCAGATGTTTATTTACCTCCTGTATATTTCGGCGCTGCAAATGCTAGCGATGGCTCAGTTAATTTACAGATGATTCGTTTTATTGTTGATTTGACAGGAAGTACGATTGCTCCAGAAGGCGTGCACGTAGCTGGAAACTGGCAAGTTTCTGCTGGTGGTGCTGCAGATTGGCAACCAGGTCAAGATAAATTGACCGACGTTACACCTAACGATAACCTAGACAACTTTACTGGAATTTTTTATGTACCCGAGAGCTTTACTGCTTTTCAATATAAATTTATCAACGGCAATAATTTTTCAGGAGCAGAAACAATTCCTTCTGCTTGTAATGTAGGAGACAATCGTTCTGCTACCATTTCAGGTCCAACTGTTCTTAAATACTGTTTTAGTTCTTGTTCTGATGTTTGTATAGAAATTCCTGATTATACACTTACATTGAATGTTGACATGAATTACAACTGTAATTTCAATGTTAATTCAAATGACTCAGTTGATTTTGCAGGTCCGTATAACGGATGGGCTGGAGGAACTTACCTAACAGATGCTGACAATGATGGCGTTTATAGTGTAACTATTATTGCTCCTGCAGGAGAGTTTGTATATAAAGCACGTATCATTAAAAATCTTAGTCCTTCTTGGGAAGTCGGTGTTAATAAAATTGTACAGCTAGATGCTGATAATACAATTGCTCCAACTCGTTGTTTTGGTGTTGATGCTCCAGGTTCTTGTGCTCCAATTCCAAACCCTGCTACAATTACTTTCCGCGTTGATATGACTAACGAAACTCCTGCTTCAACTATTTATGTAAAAGGATCTTTCACAACCCCAACATGGGACGATGGTGAAATTGCTTTAGTTGCAACTCCGGGAAATCCAGGCGTTTTTGAAGCAGTCGTTGAAGATGTTTGTCCTGCAGTAATCCGTTATAAATTTGTTAATGGACCAGACATGGTTTTAAACGAAGAGCAATATCCAAGCATAGGAACAGATACTTTATGTTTAGCTCGTAACCCATTCAATAACTGGGAGCGTTCTTTCGTAAGAACTGATGCGAATGATCAAACACTTCAGTTTGTTTACAATCGTTGTACTGAACTTTCTATTGGAATCGAAGATGTAAAACCTTTGGTTGTTAACATGTTCCCAAATCCTGCAGATAATTCTACAATGATTCGTTTTAACAACTCAACAGCGAATCATACCTTGCTTGTTACAGACATTCTTGGAAACCAAATTTCTCGTGTAAATAATGTTCGTGGCAGCTATTTAATTGAGCGCGGAAACCTATCTTCAGGTATCTATTTCGTTCAAGTAACAGATGCTAAAGGACAATCAAGCACACAAAAATTGATTTTCCGTTAATCTGAAACGATTGGAAAAAAAAAGCCCGGGCAATTTGTCCGGGCTTTTTTTTGCTAGAAAAACGTGTGAGATACAAATATTGTGACAGAGGTATTAAATAGTAGAACCCTTACCCATATTATAAATCAATGTATATTTTCTTTCAGGATTTGATTTAACTATAAAAGAGAGCGTATTGTAATAAATAGATTCCAGCTCCTGCTATGTATCCTAGAAAAGCGATTAAACCCATTTTTTTGAAGTACCATAGAAAGTCGATCTTCTCCATTCCCATTGCAGCGACACCAGCAGCAGAGCCAATAATTAATATACTACCACCAGTTCCAGCACAATAAGCAATGAACTCCCAAATTTTATGATCCGTTGGGAATGTGTCTAGATCATACATTCCCATTGTTGCTGCTACTAGAGGAACATTATCAACTACGGCGGATAGAAGACCTATACAAATAACAATCATGTCCTTGTTTCCGATAGTAGTATCCATCCATGTGGCAGCGCCCTTAAGCACATTTAACGACTCCAATCCACTAACGGCTAAAAGTATTCCTAGAAAGAACAATAAGCTCGGCATATCGATTTTCATCAATGCGTTAGAAGCTGAATACTTCTTTTGTTCATCTGTACCTTTTTTTCGATGAATAAGGTCTGCAGCAATCCATATTATTCCAAGGGCCAACATCATTCCTACGTAAGGAGGCAAATGTGTTAATTGCTTGAAAACGGGAACCAAAATCAATCCTCCTAAACCAAGTGAGAATATAAGTTTGTTTTCGGGCGCTAGTTTTTGTTTAGTACGATCGGGCAAATCTCCTTTTAAGGTCTTTTTTTCGAAAAGGCTAACATAGAAGAGCGGAATGAGCATGCAAATTAGGCTTGGAAAAAAAAGCACTTTCATGATATTCAACGTACTTACTTGTCCACCAATCCAAAGCATCGTTGTTGTTACATCGCCAATTGGAGACCAGGCGCCACCTGCATTGGCAGATATAACGGTCATACCAGCAAAAAACAAACGTTGTTTCTCATCTGGAATTAGCTTCCTTGCTAGGGAAATCATAACAATAGTTGTGGTAAGATTGTCGAGAATTGCCGAAAGAAAAAAGGCTAGAATTGCCATAATCCAAAGCAGCTTTATCTTACTCTTTGTGTTGATTCTATTGGTAATTAGATTAAATCCATCGTGAGCATCTACTACTTCAACAATGGTCATTGCGCCCATTAGGAAAAACAGAATTTCGGCAATGCCCGTGAGGTGATGTTCTAATTCACCCGCGACATCGTCAGAAGGCCAGCCAATTCGATAAAGTGTCCAAATCAAAATCCCCATTAATAGGGCTGATCCTGATTTATTTATTTTGAGTGGATGTTCAAATGCAATAGCGCTATATCCAAGGACAAAAACTGCCAGAATAATATTCAGCATCTTAGTATTTAATTAAAAACAGTCCCCGATTGTGGCTATAAAGATTTGGGAGAAACGAAGATAGCAGAAACCCGAAAGCTTGAATGCGTCAAAGGGGTAACTTTTTGTAATCCGAAAATGCTAAAACCACTATCAGGAACGTAGCGCCAATGAAGTTCTGAATCTACTAGACTAGATGATTCATTTTTGAAAGCTTCTACAGAATGAATAATACCAGATGAATCACAAACAATAAAGCGCTTAATAGGCAATTTGGGGTCTATGGTAGAATAGGTGATTTGACGCTTTTCTGCTTGTTGCGATGAGTCGACTGTGTATTTTCCCGAATAGGACGATTTATTAAGTGTAATCGCACTAAAAACGCCTAGTTCTTTCTTCCAGTCGACTTGATTTATTCGTTTTTGTTCGGTTTTCCCTTCCGATTCAACGGTTTTGTACAAAGCAATCTTTGAAGCGCTTTTTTCTAGTGCCTCTATTTCGAAGAAAGCTGGATTGTCGAAATACTCAGTGCTGTTCTTTTTATTGGGTGCAGTTGAATTACAGGATGAAAATCCTGCAACTATTGCAATGACCAAAAAGGACCTGAGTAGCAAACGAAATTAGAAGTTGAACTGAATTCCCTGTGCTAAAGGCAGTGCTGTTCCGTAATTAATGGTGTTTGTTTGGCGACGCATATAAGCCTTCCAAGCATCAGAACCAGACTCTCGACCGCCGCCCGTTTCTTTTTCACCACCAAAAGCACCACCGATTTCTGCACCAGATGTACCAATGTTCACGTTCGCAATACCACAATCGGAACCTGCAGCCGAAAGGAAAGTTTCCATTTCGCGCATGTTATTAGTGAAGATTGACGATGAAAGTCCTTGTGGAACGCCGTTTTGAAGTTCAATTGCTTGATCTATCGTGTTGTATTTGATCAAATATAAAATTGGAGCAAATGTTTCTTCTTGAACGATGTGGAAATGATTTTCGGCTTCGATGATACATGGTTTAACATAGCAACCACTTTCATACCCTTCACCAGTTAACACACCGCCCTCAACTAATACCTTTCCGCCTTCTGCTTTTGCTTTCGCGATAGCGTTACTATAATCTTCAACTGCTTTTTTATCGATAAGTGGCCCCACGTGATTGTTTTGATCGAGTGGATTACCAATGCTTAATTGGCTGTATGCTCCTTTAAGGACATCACACACTTTGTCGTAGATGCTTTCATGAATAATCAACCGACGTGTTGATGTGCAACGTTGTCCAGCTGTACCAACAGCACCAAATACAGAACCCACCAATACCATTTTCAAGTCGGCATTTTCGGTAACGATGATTGCGTTGTTTCCCCCTAATTCGAGGATTGAACGCCCAAATCGACTTGCAACAGTTTGAGAAACATGGCGTCCGATTCGAGTTGAACCTGTGAAAGAAACGAGCGGAACGCGCTTGTCGTTGTTAAGCAGGTCTCCGGCAGCATTACCAATTACTAAGTTAGAAACACCTTCGGGTACGTTGTTTTTACGCAACACTTCGGTGATGATGTTTTGACAAGCAATAGAGCAAAGCGGCACCTTGGAAGATGGCTTCCACACACATACATCTCCGCAAACCCATGCCAGCATTGAGTTCCAAGACCAAACAGCAACAGGGAAGTTGAATGCTGAAATAATACCAACGATTCCAATTGGATGCCATTGCTCGTACATACGGTGTGAAGGGCGTTCGCTGTGCATGGTAAGACCATATAACTGGCGAGATAGACCAACAGCGAAATCACAGATATCGATCATTTCTTGAACTTCACCCAATCCTTCTTGAAGACTTTTACCCATTTCATAAGAAACGAGTTGTCCAAGCGCATCTTTCTTTTCACGAAGCGCGTCACCCATTTGGCGAACAATCTCTCCGCGTTTTGGAGCAGGCATTAAGCGCCAAACTTTAAATGCTTCTTCTGCTTTTTTGATGACCATTTCGTAGTCAAACTCTCCTGCACATTTCACTTTAGCAATCAAATTTCCATCAACAGGAGAATAGGATTCAATCCATTTTCCAGAACCTTCGTACCATTGAACACCAGTTGAAACGCCTGTGTTTTCGGGCTCTATTCCCAATTGTTTTAATACAGGAGAAATGTTGATTTGTGATGCTGTTGCAGTTGACATAACAGGAGAATTTTGTGGTGCAAAAGTATTAATTATTCAGCCTTTTGAAACCAAATTACTTGTTTTGATAGAGAAGTAACCAGTAAAAGACACCTCAAAAAGAAGAGGAAATAATTATGCTTCTGTTAATTCTTGTATTTTTTCTTCGTCCATTCCAACAATAAGTTGGCTACCATTTTCGATAATTGGACGACGAATCATACTAGGGTTTTCGATCATTAATTTAATGGCCGAATTT
>JBIKOC010000048.1:0-8036 GCA_044358335.1 Flavobacteriales bacterium
GGCTTCCAAACGATTTTTAAAAGCAACTGAACGAATATCGGTAGTTTGAACAGTTGTACCCGGAACCCAAGTTTGACCGGCATCATCTGTCACAAATCGGACTCCATTGCTCCCGGTTATTACTCCGTGATCTAAATCGGTAAAAGCAAGGGAAAGTAGATTCTCCAAACTAAATGATGTTAGCAAATTCCAATTCAAACCTCCATCAATTGTTTTATAAACTGTTCCAGAACTTCCAACGCAATAACCCGTTTGCTCATCTACAAAGGATATTTTATTGAAATCAATTGCTGCATTAAGCACTACACTCGAACTCACAGTTTGGTTAATGACTTTCAGAATAATTCCACCATTGGCACAAACAAACGAAGTAGAATCATTTACCATCCAAACACCTTTAATATGATTGGTTGTTCCTGTTGTGATGGCGGTCCAATTTGTTCCTTGATTGCTTGTTAACCTTAATGTACCATCGTTTCCACACACGATTCCTTTTTGATCGTTGATGAAATAAACATCCAGTAAATCCTTATTAACTCCGATGAATTTGCTGTTCCCCCATCCCCAGAAATAACCACATTCATCGTTGGTGCGATATAGTCCCTGATTACCAACAGTAATCCCGAATTGCTTACTAGGAAAATGAGCAGCAGTAACAGAAATTCCACCCGAGGATAATCCTATCCAGTTTCGTCCGCCATCAATTGAGGTCCGAAATAGATTTCCGCCAGTAACCATCATGGTATTGGTATCAGCAAAAACAACATCTTGCAAGAAAGTACCAGATGGTACGCTATACAGACTTGTAAATTGTGCTTGAGCATGGGGAATAAAAGCAAAGCCTAGAACTAGGAAACGTAAGAATTTTAACATGGTACAAAGAAAGGGAATGATTGACAAAGCTAGCCTTATGATGCAATCAGAAAATGGTTCAGCTTAGTGAACTAATTGAAAACAGCCCGTTAATTCGCGAATTTCGCCGTGTTCTCCTTTTACAGTTGTTTTATATAAGTATAAATCTTGTGGAGAAATTTCGCCGTTTTGAAATCTCCTTCCATCCCAACCTGATTTAGGATCTATGGTGTAAAAAAGCTGTTCGCCCCATCGGTTATACACCCAAAATTCCATCACTTTCATTGGATATCCTTCGATGTAAAAAACATCATTCAAACCATCACCATTCGGGGTGAATGCTGTTGGAACGTAGACAGATAAATCGGGTTTGAATTCGATACATTGATGTATATCATCCATGCAGTTATTGGTATCCCAAACGGTTAATTGAATGCAGTATTCTTGAAAAGCAGAGTAATCAAACTCCGGATTTTGCTCAATGAATTGCGTATTCAAACTATCTCCCATTTGCCACAACCAACGAACGGCTCCATTAGTTTGATCATGAAATGAAGCATGAAATGGATCCGATAAAACAGAATAAAAATGTGCAGTTGGATAGGCATTCACCCGAATAAAATTGGGCATTGTTAAGGTATCACTACAACCTCCATCAGTCGACACAATCAAACTCACATCATAATCGCCTGGCGCAGAATAACAGTGATAAGGGTTATTAAATGTGCTGTTTTCACCATCCCCAAAATCCCAGTAATAATTATTTCCGCCCTGATTAATCATCGAAAAATTTGTGCATAAAGCTCCACACGCAATAGAATCGGTGCGACTAATCGATTCAATAACTGGATAATTCACTTGTGTTTGAACTGAAATGGAAGTATCAACCGAACAGGAATTACCATCACTAACGGTTACCGTGTATGTTCCTGCACTTAAACCTGATAATGTATCGTTCGCAACAGAAGATGAATTCCAAGAATAAACTAAACTTCCTGAACCTCCACTTGCAGAAATCCAAGCAATTCCATTAGGTGAATTACAACTCGTATTATTGATAAATCCAGCTGTAAAAGTAATAGCAGGATTATTTTCAACCTCAACAGTATCGGCAATCACAACACCCAACGCATCTGTCACATTTACGATATAAGTACCTGCACATAAATTATGGATGTTAGCCGTGTTTTGTCCGCCAGCATTAGCACTCCATGAATACGAATAGGGAGCGGTCATATTCGTTACAGCTGTTGTAGCAGAACCATTACACGTTCCAGGACAAGTTGAAGTACTAGTTGTTGTAATAGTTGAATCGGGAGTATCTAAATCGCAATTTAATACGACATCAGTACCAAATTGAAAATTAAATCCAGAGGTAGAATTCGTGAAATTATTCACCCAGAGATAAAATACATCACCTGCCGCAACCGAAAAGGTTGCGCTATATGGATTTCCCGGACCGGCTGGCTCACTTGCATTCACACCAGTTGGACCAACACCAGTTTCCCCATTGGGGCCCATCGAACTGGATGCATTACAAGCAACGGCAGGAATATCAGGAAGAAAGCTGTCGCAAAAATCCACATTCGGTGTGCCTGATACTTCCCATAAGGTCCAGTCATAATCGGGAAACATTCCAGGTGCAATAGCATCGGGTGTAAGTGTGAAACTGAACGTGCAAGGGTTAATGACTTGAAATTTGAACCATTGAGATTGATATTCACCTGGAATGCAATTCACACCCGACCAATCTCCATCTTGATTCGAGCCTGCTCCATAAGCGTTAGAAGTAACAGCTAAATTGGAACATAAAATAGCAGCCGTTCCGCAATCAGAATGAGATTCGGTTACACATACGCCAAATGTTCCGGTGGGCGAATTGTTATTCCAAACACGAATGTAAATCACTTCACCCGGAGTGAAATCAGAACGGTCAATAGCTGGCATAAAATCTAATCCGCTATCATCGTCGCAACCCATTAAAACTGGATTGGAACAAGGTCCAGAATATAAAGACAAGGCTGCATCATTGATGGTTCCAGCTTCGAGTGTAACAGCAACTGCTCCTGATGGAGGAACAACAAACGAATACCAAACATCTGCCGATCCTGAAAAACCACAACTAGGAACACCACCGTTCGCCGCATTGATTTGGTATGAAGCACCAACAGAAGTTCCAGGAGTAAATACACAAGGTCCAGAATTTACTGGAACTGAAATAGCATCGCAGGGTGTGTCATTTTGAGCTACACTTCTTCCAACTCCTGCCAGTAAAATCACTAGCAGCATATAGAAGGCACGAAAAGAGACAAGCGAGTAGCTTTTTTTCATCAATGAATGTAACTCGGAATGGATTCTAAAAATAGTAAAAATTTTAGGCTGAACGATTTAATTCCAAGTGCTTTTTTGGATTTCGGAGGATTAAGAAAAATCAAGCATGAGTTATTGACGTGGAAAGCCTGCCTTCGCCAAGGCTACGGCAGGCGATGGTAGTGTTGAGGATTTGAAACAAAATTACGATTCTATAAATGAAGCTTTGCTGAGTTTTTCGGGACATGCCCAAGATGACAATAAAAAATAGGAATTAGCCCTGTTTCTGGTTCTTCAATCGAGTTAGACTAACTATCTTTGCGGCGCCGGAACTAGCCATCCCATCCGGACAATCCTATGAGCGATATAATCAAACATGAGTGTGGAATTGTACTCATTCGCTTGCTCAAACCTCTTGATTATTACCGCAAGAAATACGGTTCAGCTCGATATGCGCTAAATAAGCTGCATTTGCTGATGGAAAAACAGCACAATCGTGGACAAGATGGTGCTGGTATAGCTTGTATCAAATTCGATGTAGAACCAGGTGAACGTTACATTGGACGATTTCGTTCGAATGCACCTCAGGCTCTGCGCGAAATTGTAGAAAAGGTGAATTCTTACTTCGAAGAAATTCGCATTAACGAACCCAGCAAACTCAACGACACCGACTACCTTAAAGAACAAGTTCCTTTCATTGGTGAATTGCTCATGGGGCATTTACGCTATGGTACATTCGGAAAAAATAGCATCGAAAGTTGTCACCCTTTTCTTCGTCAAAATAACTGGAAAAGCCGCAACCTAGTAGTAGCAGGAAATTTCAACCTCACCAATGTAGATGAGCAATTTCAACAATTGCTCGACTTGGGACAACATCCCAAGGAAATGGCTGATACTGTTACCGTTTTAGAGAAAATTGGGCATTTTACCGACATGGAGAATGAACGTCTCTTTCGGGAATTTAAGCGGCAAGGACATAGCAATCAAGAGATTTCACAGCTCATTGCACGCGACCTCGATGTGGCTGAAATTCTTCGTCAAGCATCGAAACGTTTTGATGGTGGATATGTGATTGCAGGAATGATGGGCCATGGCGATGCGTTTGTCTTGCGCGATCCTAATGGAATTCGTCCATGTTTCTACATGCAGAATGAGGAAATAGTGGTGATCACTTCTGAACGACCTGTGCTTCAAACTGCATTCAATATCCCGATGGAGGATGTGCAGGAATTAACTCCCGGACATGCGCTAATCATTAAGCGGAATGGGGAAGTTAGTATGCCCGAAATTCGCAGTCCGAAACCACGAACCTCCTGCTCATTCGAACGCATCTATTTCTCACGCGGGAGCGATGCCGATATCTATCAAGAACGTAAAGCACTTGGTCACAATATTAGTCGTAAGGTGCTTGAATCCTTGAAGTTTGATATTGACAATACGGTATTTTCCTTCATTCCCAACACAGCCGAAACTGCTTTCTTTGGGATGGTTGAAGGTGCCAACGAATGGCTTAATGGTGAAAAACGAAAACGCATTTTAGCGCTGAATGGCGAGTTGTCAGATGAGCGACTTCGGGAAATATTAGCGATGAAAATTCGCACCGAAAAGTTAGCGGTCAAAGATGCGAAGCTGCGGACCTTTATTGCTGATGATCTTCATCGCGATGAAATGGTAGCTCACGTGTATGATGTCACGTATGGAGTTGTCCGTCCCGGAAAAGACACGCTTGTGATTATGGACGATTCAATCGTTCGCGGCACTACTCTTAAACAGAGCATTCTGCGTATTATGGATCGCTTGAAGCCTAAAAAGGTGATCATCGTTTCATCAGCTCCACAAATTCGTTATCCCGATTGCTATGGAATTGACATGGCTAAACTTGTTGATTTCATTGCGTTTCAAGCGGCTATTGCTCTTCATAAAGAACGCGGAACGGAGTACATAGTTGAAGAAGTATATGAACAATGTGTGGCGCAAGATGCATTCGCTAAGGAGGAAATGAAAAATGTAGTGAAGCGCATTTACGATTCATTTTCGGAGCAAGAAATCTCCGATAAGATTGCCCAACTTGTTACTCCAAGTGATATGAATGCTGAAGTGGAAGTAATCTACCAGAATTTGGAAGATTTACACGAAGCTTGTCCGGGACATACGGGCGATTGGTATTTCAGCGGAAACTACCCAACTCCTGGAGGGAATAAAGTGGTGAATCGTGCATTCATCAACTTCTTCAACAAAGTGAACGAACGCGCTTACTAGTTTATAGACCTATTCTTTGACGCCATTCTGGATGTCGACTTCGATCGACTTTGCGTAATCGGTAACCGACAAAAAATCGGAACCAGTTATAATTGTCATCTACCCAAACACCTAATTCGCGGTTTCCGGAGAAGGAAATGCTATAGCTCGACAATCCGCTATACCATCGATTACCGTTGTATCCTAGAATAAATCGAAATTCCGAAGAACCCGTTACTTTGTTCTGTTGATTTCGGATTTGCTTATCCTCCGACAAATAATAACTGTTTTGAATCGAGATGCCTGGAACTAGGTAAAGTGTTAGAAACCAAGAATGTTTTACGACGAACGTGTGAACATATCCTACATTGAAATTGAAATTTGTTACCGCTTGAGCAATAATTCGATCTTCGGGCTTGAAGAGATATTTGACCTGATTCGGAATCAACGATTTTCCCGTATCGCCTTCCATTCTGTGAACCCGCATGGATAATCCAGCGAGGAAACTTCCGGCACTTTTCTCTTGACGATCTAATTGCCACAATGCTGCGCGATAGGAGAATTTCTCTGGATTAAAACAATAGAAAACATTGCTAAAAAAAGATGTCGTAGTTAAATCGGGGCGGAGAGGATATTGATCTACTAAAGGATTCCAATATGGATCAACCATCAAAGGATTGGTTAAATAATAGCCCTTAATTACTTGAATGAAATTAGTATTCCAGATTCTTCGCCCATTAAAAGAAGCACGCAACGAAAACTGGGTTGATGAGCCTTTCCGGTAGCTATCTCCACTTTGGATTGTTACTAATCCTAGCGATAAACTTAACCAGCGGTAATCGATTGAACCTATGAGATTCGTTTTAGAATTGGGTTCGTAGCGAAGAAGAAATGTATCAAGTAAAGGATTTCGTATATCAATACGCTGATTCCGTTTCGCTAACTCAAAGGTAATATGAGGCTGATCAGTAAAAGATGTAACATAGTTAGAATCTCGCGTCCATTTGCGGGGCTGATCTTGAGCTTTTAGCCCAATTGAAAACAGCAGGCAACAGCAAATAAAAATCCCCCTGACGCTGCGGAAAATGACCGAAAGCGACAAGGGGATTGAATTCATTGGTTTTATCGAGCGATTGCGACGCGCGATACAGAGTGGCCGGTTGCAGTTGTTAATACCAATTGGTACATACCACTGCTAATTTCCGAAATACCAAACTGCAGAAGCGCATCAGGTTGGATGTGCTCAAAAGTACGGTGTAATACTAATTTTCCACTGTTATCATACAAGCGACAATCAACAACATCCTGTTGATTCGAGAACTGAGCTTTAATTGATAAAATATCATTCGCTGGATTTGGGAAAATAGTTAACTGGATGTCTCCTATTGACTCTATCTCTAGCGGATTGAAATTAAGTGCTGCTGATGTCTTATTACAATTACCATTAGCTACTCGAACTGTATAGGAACCTGCTACCGTTGGTGTGTATGTAGACTGATTTGCTCCTGGTATTGCAGAACCATTTAAGAACCATTGATAGGTAACTCCAATTGTAGCACACGATAAAACTTGACCATTGATGCTAATGCTTGGCTGAGCCGGTGCTTGAGTAACTGTTACTAAGTTGTTCTGTGATTGACTAGAGCTTTGTCCAGCACAAGATCCCGTTATGGTTAGTGATGCGCCAAAAGCCCCAGAAGTATTATATGTGACAGTTGGATTTTGTGAAGTTGAAGACGAAGGAGAGCCTCCTAAAAAAGTCCATGAATATGATGCGGCACCCGAAACAGGAGTATAGGTTACCGACTGCCCCGAACAAATATTTGTTGTACTAGCACTAAAAGAAGCAATTGGACCTGGTGTGGTAAGTATTGGAAAAATCGCTTGATTGATAGAGATTCCCCAACTAGCGGGATCCTCCGTGAATTGGTGCCAGCTTAAATCTCCAAATTGCTCCCATGCTTTGTTAACTATTGCATTACCATTAGAATTACTCTTCAAGGCTATAGCATAACCAGCGGTAGGATCAAATTCTATCCCCAAGAAGAAATTCCCTGTAACGGTTATTGCAGAAGGAAAAGCAACATAGGTATTTTGAAAAGCATTTACGTTGGCAATAATAGTTGAAAGCGGGATGGATGCAGTTCCAATTACTGTCCCTGGTCCGGCCGCAGTATAGCTATAAGCTTTAACTGT
This sequence comes from Flavobacteriales bacterium, assembly GCA_044358335.1. Classification (GTDB taxonomy): domain Bacteria; phylum Bacteroidota; class Bacteroidia; order M30B66; family M30B66; genus CALQRR01. The sequence goes on from JBIKOC010000048.1 coordinate 7,597, forward strand.
AATTGTTGAACCTGCAGGAGCGGTGCCTTGCGATGCTGCACCAAAAGAAAACAATGCACCAGTTAAAGATGTATATGGAGTTGATGCCGTAAACCAATCTGCTTTGGCTATATCATTATATAAGTTGGTTCCACACACATAACCATCTGCAATGTTTGCACTTACACGGGAGGTTACAATTGTTCCATTCAAAGGAAAGTTAAGTGTATCTGAACAAGCTGCGATAGGTGTTGAAGAACATACATTGGATGTTAACAAACTCACGCGTGAACCTCCTGTTGCAAACAAAGCCTGAGCACGCGTCTTTTGTCCATTCGTAAACATTTTCAAGCAATCATCATCTCCATAGTCCATAAAATTCATGAACATATCTCCGTTCGGACCATTGTTGCAGGTAACATTTGGGAAATTTTTACATCCAAAATTAGCCGTCTCTTGAG
>JBIKOC010000049.1:0-7972 GCA_044358335.1 Flavobacteriales bacterium
TTCCTGAAATAAAATCCTCGTTATCCATCAACTTCTTATGAAATGGGATTGTTGTTTTTACCCCATCAATTACAAATTCATGTAAAGCTCTGCGCATTTTAGCAATAGCCTCCTCGCGCGTTTGAGCAATGGTGATAAGCTTGGCAATCATTGAATCGTAATTCGGAGGAATGGTGTAACCTGCATATGCATGTGTATCGAGACGAACACCATGTCCACCCGGTGCATGAAAAGTGGTAATCAACCCGGGTGAAGGTCTGAAGTTATTGTTCGGATCTTCTGCATTGATACGCACTTCAATTGCATGCATCTGTGGGTAATAATTTTTCCCTGAGATGGGAACTCCGGCAGCAACTTTAATTTGCTCACGAATCAGGTCATAATCGATTACTTCTTCCGTGATGGGATGTTCAACCTGAATTCGGGTATTCATCTCCATGAAATAGAAGTTACGGTGTTTATCAACCAAGAATTCTATTGTACCAACACCTTCGTAGTTAACTGCTTTTGCAGCACGTACAGCAGCATCGCCCATTTCATCACGTAATTCCTGCGTCATAAAAGGAGATGGAGTTTCTTCCATCAATTTTTGGTGACGACGTTGAATAGAACAATCGCGTTCGCTGAGGTGGCTCACACGTCCATATTGATCTCCAATAATTTGGATTTCGATGTGACGAGGTTCTTCGATGTATTTTTCCATATACATGCCATCGTTGCCGAACGAAGCAGCAGCTTCTTGTCGGGCAGAATCCCATGCATTTTCGATTTCGTCTTCTTTCCAAACAATCCGCATCCCTTTACCTCCACCACCTGCTGTAGCTTTGATAATAACCGGATACTTGATTTTTTTTGCAGTTTTTTTGGCGTCTTCTAAACTTTCCAACAAACCTTCTGAACCGGGAACTGTAGGAACTCCCGCTTCGCGCATGGTTGTTTTAGCCATGGATTTGTCACCCATTTTCTCTATCTGCTCGGGCGTAGCACCAATAAACTTGATGTTATGGTCTTGGCAGATTTTCGAAAATTTAGCGTTTTCTGAGAGGAAACCATAGCCCGGATGGATTGCATCTGCATTGGTTATTTCAGCAGCCGAAATGATGTTGGCAATGTTGAGATAGGAATCTTTACTTGGCGGTGGGCCAATACAAACAGCCTCGTCAGCAAAACGAACATGCAGACTTTCTTTATCTGCAGTCGAGTATACCGCTACGGTTTTAATTCCCATTTCGTGGGCCGTGCGGATGATGCGCAATGCGATCTCGCCGCGGTTGGCGATCAGGATTTTTTTGAACACGTTACGTAGGTTTTAACCGTTTAAACGGTGGTTCATGCTGGTTCAACAAGGAACAGAGGTTGGTCGTATTCTACTGGTGAAGCGTCATCCACCAACACCTTTACAATACGTCCTTTCACATCTGATTCAATCTCGTTGAACAATTTCATGGCTTCGATGATACAAATCACCTTGCCTGGTGCGATTTCGTCGCCCACGTTCACAAAAAGAGCCTTGTCTGGTCCTGGTGAGCGGTAGAATGTTCCAATCATTGGCGACTTAATAGTCACGGTGTTTGACGGAACTTCCACTACAGGAGCAGGAGCCGCAGGAGCGGGACTTGCCGGAGCAGGTGCTTGCGCAGCTACTGCAACAGGTGCTTGAACTTCGGCTGGTACCTGATAAACAATGGTTTCTTTTCCTGATTTAGCTGTTTCTGTCTTGACAGTAAGTTTGAAATCATCGGTTTCGAGTGATACTTCACTCACGCCCGACTTGGCGACAAACTTTATAAGATCCTGGATTTCCCGGATGTCCATAGATATTCGGTGTTTGGGTGATGAGGCGGTAAATATATAAAATTATGCGAGCGACAAACTCAGGAGTTATACCCCCATTTAATCCAAACTGCTCCCCAGGTGAATCCTCCACCGAAAGCAGCAAGAATTATGTTATCTCCTTTTTTAAGTTGCTTCTCCCATTCCCACAAGCAAAGAGGAATAGTTCCGCTGGTTGTATTTCCGTATTTCTGTATGTTGATCATTACTTTTTCACTTCCCACACCCATACGGTTGGCTGTGGCATCGATAATGCGTTTATTAGCTTGATGTGGAACCAGCCAAGCAATATCATCGGCTGTTAGGTGATTACGTTCCATTATTTCGGCAGAAACATCTGCCATGTTCGTTACAGCAAATTTGAAAACCGATTTCCCTTCTTGATAGACAAAATGTTCTTTAGCATCTATAGTTGCGTGAGAAGCTGGTTTAGCCGAACCTCCTGCTTTTTGATGTAAAAACTCACGTCCTGAACCATCCGATTTTAAAATCGAATCCATCACTCCATTTTCATCCACACTAGGTTCTAATAAAACAGCTCCACAGCCATCACCAAAAATTACACAGGTAGCACGATCGGTATAATCAACAATGGCCGACATTTTATCTCCACCAACCACGATGATTTTCTTGTATGCACCCGATTCAATCAATCTGGAACCCGTTGTTAATCCATAAAGGAACCCGCTACAAGCAGCTCCTAAGTCAAAGCCCCATGCGTTTTTCATTCCAATTTTATCGGAAAGAATATTGGCAGAAGCTGGAAAAACCATGTCAGGTGTTACAGTACAAAAGATAACAACTTCGATATCTTCTGCTTTGGTGTTGGTTTTGGCTAGCAGGCCTTTTACAGCTTCAACTGCCATATCAGAAACACCTAAACCTTCACCTTTTAAAATGTGACGTTGAGAGATTCCTGTTCGCGTCATGATCCATTCATCCGTCGTATCCACCATTTTCTCCAATTCTTTGTTGGTGAGGATGTACTCTGGTACATATCCGTGGACGCCGGTAATGGCTGCGCGAAGTTTAGTCATGTTGAAGAACTGCTTTGATTTTATCAGTAAGCCCAGCACTAAAAACCTCTTGTGCTAGGGTGATCATATTTTTTATTGTAAGAGCATTGGAAATCCCATGTCCTACAATTACAGTCGAATTAATCCCTAAAACCGGGGTGCCGCCGTAGTTTTCATAATTGAAACGATCGAGGTAAGGGTCGCTAAAACCGCGCTTTGCAAATAAACTGTGAAAAGACTCAGCTAATTTGAGAACCACATTACCTGTAAAGCCATCACAAACCATCACATCGGCTTTATCATTGAATAAGTCTCGGCCTTCGATATTACCTATGAAATGGAAGTCGGAAGAATTATACATTAACTGATAAGCTGCTTTGGAAAGTTCGTTTCCTTTTTCTGGTTCTTCTCCAATGTTTATTAGACCAATTTTAGGTTCAGAAATGCCGAGCACATTGGCGGCATACATGGATCCCATTAGAGCAAATTGGTAAAGTGTTTCAGGCTTACAATCAACATTTGAACCCACGTCGAGTAAAATTCCAAAGCCACCATTTTCTTTGGGCATGAGCGACATGATACAAGGGCGTTGAATTCCGTCAATAGGTTTAATACTCAAGACAGAACCAACAAGCATCGCACCTGTATTTCCGGCACTAACGAATGCATCAATTTCACCCTCTTTAAGAAGGCGAAAGCCAATACTAATGGTTGAATTGGGTTTATGGGTAAAAGCCCGAGTTGGATTTTCACCCATTTCAATTACTTCGATAGCCTGAACATAATCGAAACGATTTGGATCGATTCCAGCTTCATTGAAGGACATACGAATAGCAGGCTCATCCCCAATGAGAACAAGCCGGCAGGATGCATCTATTGCATCAACCGCCAGCGCAGCTCCGCCAATGGTAGCCTGAGGGGCATAATCCCCTCCCATGATATCGAGGCCGATGCGCATGGATATCTTCCCCGTTCAGCCGTTAGACCTCAGGAATTTATCAGGCGTTGGTTTTGGCCTCTACCACTAGTTTCCCTTTGTAATAAAGGGCTCCGTCTACAAAGTAGGCGCGGTGAAAGAGGTGAATCGTTCCGGTTGTAGAACACTTCGACAATGTAGGCAATTCAGCCTTGTAGTGTGTTCTGCGTTTATCTCGGCGGGTCTTCGAAATTTTCCGTTTCGGGTGTGCCATGGGTTCTTAATATAATCGTTCAAAAAAATGCTTACTCAGTCTCTTTGTTGAGGTTTCTCAATTTCTCCCAGCGGGGATCAATCGCTTCTTCCTCACCTTCTTCAGGTAATTCATCTACTAACATGTTTTCCAAGCGGTCGATAACCGACTGATCACACATGTTTGTATCGCCAGTCACTTCACAAGGCACAACGCGCAAGGGGAGTGAAAGACAAATTTCTTCGTATAAATGCTGTGCAATGTTGTATTCGTATTCGCCTCTCGGCAGAATAACCAATTCATCATCTTCCGCGTTGCCTTCTCCCAACTTTAAAATTAAGCGAGATGTGCCTTCCACCGGATAGGGATTTACCGCAGCACATCGATCGCACATTACCTGCACAATACCCGCGAAACGGAAATTCAACGTCATCAAATTGGTCTGTTTATCTAATTCCAGATCAACCTGAATGTCGCCACCATCCACAACAGCATTATCAAATTCCTTAAAGAACTCGTCCTTAATTTCATAGTGAAACTCATGGACATCCTCGCTTAAACCGGAGAACTGGACGTTGTATTGACGTAAATTATCCAAATCAGGGCTTTTTTAAGGGAGGGCAAAGATAATAGAAATTTTCTTCCAATGAAGTGGATTGTAAAATATTCATTTATCAAATATCAATTAGCCTTTATTCCTTAATCCAACGAGCATATTCGCTTTGATTATTGGCGTTATGATATTCGATTAAGTAAGCTCCCGAACTCAATAAACTTAAGTCGATACTAGATTGACGAGCTGTTATTACTTGTCGAACTTGCTCACGTCCACTTAAATCACGAACAATCAATAATGCTTCTTGATCTTTTGCTTGAATTAAAGTAACAATGGAATGACCTGGGTTTGGATAAATTTGAAATCTTGCAATAGAAGTTTCTTCTATATCAGTAGGATCTTCAACTACATCCATCACACCATTTAAGGTTAATTGGAAGCTAATCAAATCAACTTGTTGGTTCGCAGGACTGATCACCACTTTGCGATATTCCAATAATGGAACACCCGCTACATCAGGCAATACATAATAAGTTCCGTAAGCTAAATTGTTGAAGTGGTAAATACCATTGGCATCTGAACGAGCAAAACCTCGCAGTTCAGCGCTGGCAGAATCTTGGAGAAATACATTCACATTGGGAACTGGAATCAATTCTTCAGAACGTAAACGAAATCCTTCTGAACTTCCACCAATGGTTCCACTTATTCCGCCAGGCCCAGTATTGATGACCAAATTGGCAGCACTTGTCGCATAGGCATCACAAGCGATAGCAACCGTTTGAGCTTCTTCCCATAAATAAGCTCCTCCATAGTATGTTGGAACTGATAATGGATAAACGGTTGTGTCAGGTATTATATGTATGAGGTATAATCCATCTTCTACACTGGTAAAGCTGAAATTTCCTCCTGTACCACAAGCAACACTATCCAAACGTGGAAATGCTCCAGGAGCCATGGAATATCCAAATAGCTCAGCATATCCTTGTTCCATTTGGCCGAAACCAGCAGCTGCAGTACCATTCACATCTTGGCTACTGTTGCTTTGTTGCTCTAAGAAAACAGCTGAATCAAAAACACTATCACCGATGTCGCTAATGGCTATAATCATGTGATATGTTACTCCACCAATGCAATTAAATGTTGCTGTAATGGGAGTGGTGTATCCATCAAATGCGAAAGGATCTGTAGGAAGTGTCTCTAGGTAAAATTGAGTATTAGTAACTGCATTGATATTTCCAATCGTAACGGGTAATGTAGTTCCAGGGACTAAAGCGATATTCGTATAGTTGGTACTATCAATTTGGCGGACGAAGAATCCGAAAATATCGTTGTAGAAATTATTATTAGGTGGAGCAAATTCAGGATACTCTTCAGATGCAAATACGAAACGAATAGTAACTGTTTGGTTTGCTGGAGGAGTGAAATCGAATTCGAGACGAGTAGCATCGTATGAAGCTGGATTGCCTGTATATCCTAAATCTTGCAGGGCATATTGTTCAAGAAGTGGATCGTTCGTGCCAAATGGGAAAGAGCTTCCTAAGAAAAAAGAGGGGTCGTAACTCACATCACCTCCCAAATAACCCGAACTTAAGACGATGCCTTGACTTAAACCGATTCCATTTCCTGAAGTAAAGCGTGAAGCTGATCCAGGTTGATTAGTAAAGGTAACATTGCTCACCTGTACACAATTTCCTCCTAAAATAGTTGGAATCCATTGTTGCCAATTGAGAGTGGTGTCAACTTGAATGGCGGATGTTTGTGCAGAAACAGGTGAAATGGCGAGTGCCAAAATCAAAACCTTAAGAAAAGTGTAGCCGTTTTTCATAGGGTGAAACTAAACATTATCACCCAGTAAAAAAACAAATAAGGATTAAATTTCTTCTGCAACTACCTCTTTTACACCCGGAACCATACGAACCAGTAAGTTTTCGATGCCCGATTTAAGCGTGACTTTTGAAGAAGGACAACCTGAGCAAGAACCTTGAAGCGCAACTGTGACCACACCATCGTTGAATGAACGAAAGGTTATTGCACCACCATCTTGTTCCACAGCCGGACGAATATATTCTTCTAAAATTCCAATGATAGCTTCTTCGGTACTTCCTTCGAGTGGTTGTAGGATAGGTGTTTCTTGAGCTGGACTAGTTTGTTCTGGATATTTTTCAATTACTGGTAAGCCTTTGGAAAAATAATCAGTTAAGTATTCTCGAACAGCATTGGTTAAACGCGACCAATCCTGAGATTCTTTTTTGGTTATTGAAACAAAATTGGTACTAAAAAAAAGTGATTTTACATACCCACCTTTGAACAATTCCTGAGCTAAAGGAGCTCCTTCGCAATCTTCAGCATTTAAATACTCAGCTATACGATTAGGTTCAACGATAAGCCGGTTTGCCACAAATTTCATGGTGTTAGGATTGGGCGTTGATTCGGCGTAAACGGTTGTTGGAACAAAAGGCATAGGGAAGGGTCTCGGTCGACAAAAGTACAAAGGAAATAGCGCAGACAGATTAATATTTGTAAAAATCGGATGCATGAAGCATATCAATTTTGGCGAAAATAATTGAGATGAGCATTTTATCTTTCGCTTGATGAAATGGATATCTCGTTTTCTTTTGATTGGTTTGCTTGTATTGCAGGCTTGTTCATCGGATAGAGATGTACATCGTGCATTTTATTATTGGAAAACCGAATTCCGATTTGATGATGAGGATAGTATCCTTTTAGCAGGATTGAAGAATGATCGCTTGTATTTGCGCTTATTTGATGTAAGTTGGGATGCTAACCAGAAAAAAGCAATACCTGTTGGGAAATTAAGTTTTCAGAATTCAGTGCCATCTTTTCTTGAAGTTGTTCCAGTTGTATATATCACTTCGGAAACATTGTCGGAAATACCTCCCAAACACCTACCTGAACTTTCAAAAAACATCTTTCAACTCATCACGCAAACGCTTGCATTGAAACGAATAGCTTGGAAAGAAATACAAGTTGATTGTGACTGGACGGATACGAATAAGGAAGTCTTTTTTACCTTGTTGCGAGAATTACGTAAGCAAGTTGGGGTGGACAAACAGCTCAGTTGTACCATTCGTTTACATCAAATAAAATATCCCGAAAAAACAGGTATTCCCCCTGTTGATCTTGGAATGTTGATGTATTATAACATGGGTAATTTGAATGAGCCAGGGATGCGGAATTCCATTTACGATCCGGATATTGCTGCTCGATATGTTACGTATGTGGAAGATTATCCTTTGCCGTTGGACGTAGCACTACCTGTATTTACCTGGGGCGTTCATAAGAAACAAGAAGGCAATACTACATTGTTAAATAATTTAACGCTTCAGGATGTTCAAAAGAGTGGATTATTCAGGGAACAAGCTGCGGGCTTATTTTTA
>JBIKOC010000310.1:0-3340 GCA_044358335.1 Flavobacteriales bacterium
GCCGGAAGCTCCTTTTCATCTAAACCCTTCCGATACGGGCAGCCGAAACAGTAATCGCAATTGGAAGCAAATTGCTCAGCTGCAAGAGTTTTTCCAAGAGGCTAGAGCATATTCACAATTTCAAAATCCGGACCCTCAAAATATCCGTTTTGAAGCGATGAAGCCTGTTTTTTCGGGTAAATCAGCCTTATATATTCATGCTGGAAAGGCTCGTGATATTTCTGATGCAGTATTGTTTGCCGCTTCTTTCAAAATTCCTCGCATTGTTCTAGTTGGTGGAGATGAAAGTGCCGAAGTAATTCCGCTACTCAAAGCAAATAATGTATCTGTTGTACTTTCAAGAATTCACCGTTTACCCGATTTGCCTGATCAACAACCTCAAGCCATTTATCGTCTGCCAGCTCAACTAACACAAGCTGGAATACTCACCGCTCTCTCGTATGAAGGCGAAATGGAAGCTATGGGAACCCGAAATTTGGGCTTCTTAGCCGGAACTGCTTCAGCTTATGGCTTAAGTAATTGGGATGCCCTAAATTTAATCACCCTTAATCCAGCTAAAATTATAGGTGTGGACGCTCGTGAAGGAAGTTTGAAAGTGGGTAAGAAAGCTTGTTTTTTTATCTCCAATGGAAATGCCCTGGACATGATGTATTTGACTGTAAATCAAATTTATATTGATGGGAAAATCATTGATAATTCAACCTTTCAAAAAGATTTATACCAGAAATACCAGAAAAAATACGGACTTAATTAAGTGGTTTCTTTTCTACATGTAAGATTCGTATTTATATGAACTTCACCCAGTTAGACTTGTGTAAGTTTCACAGATTTTTAACTCTTCAAACGAGTCTCCTCCCCTTAAAAATTGTTATTTTTGCAGCGCTGAGATTCTTTCACAAACGCATCTCTTAGTAATACTATGGAAGCAAAGACAGAAAAAAAAGACAACCGCTTAGTGTGGATCCTTGCGATCCTGCTTTTAATTTCTGTTGTGGGCAATGTGTATTTGTTAAACCGTTCTACAACAGCCGAAAAACAAGTTGTTGAAGAACGAGCTCAGGTTGATTCACTCAATTCATTTAAGGTAGCCTTGGAGAACGATTTTCAGGCGATGACGTTTGAACTCGATCAATTTAAAGGGAAAAATATTCAGCTCGATAGTTTACTCGAAAAGGCAAATGGAGATATTGCTAAACAAAAACAAAAGATTGATTTCTTAATCAAGGAGAATAAAGACATCGATTTGCTTAAGCGTCAACTAGCCGAAATGAAAGCCATTCGCGATGGTTATCGTCAGCAAATTGATCAATTAATTAAAGAAAATAAAGAACTCCGTTTTGCGAATATCAACTTAACTCAAGAGGTCGATAATTTGAATAAAACAACTCAGGATTTGAGTCAGAAAGTTGAATTAGCGTCTGTATTAAAAGCCGAAAGCATCGCTGTAAAAACCTTGCGTGAAAAGAGCAAAGGTCGAATGGAAGAAACCGAAAAGGCTAAACGGGTGAGCCGAATAAGTACAACCTTTGTTGTTGCAGAAAATAAAGTTGCACCTAAAGGTAACCGCGAAATAGTTCTCCGCATTATAAAACCAGATGGTTACGCTCTTACCGATCCAAATAATGCTAGTGGAACATTTGTAAAAGAAGATGGTCGTTCATCTGAGTTTACTTTACGTAAATCCATACAGTACAATAACAACCGCGAAGAAGTTGTATTCGATTGGGATCAATTGGAGGAACTTAAATCAGGATTGTATGTTTCTGAGATTTATCTGGATGGTAAACTCATGGGGAATTACAAATTCAATTTGAAATAAACCGAATCTTTCGGGTATCTTTTTCTGAATGAGTTCAAACGAGCAAAGATACCCACAGCTTACAGATTCGGCTGCAAGCATTGAACCTTATTTCATTCAAAAAGACCTTTTGAGGGAATTAATCCTTCAACTCAAAAAAGATTTTGCTTCAGCAGGCTTTCCAATTAAGTTGCTTTTAACACAGAAGTATTCATTCGACGAACTCTGCTCTCATCTTCAACTTGCTTTTCGAGATCGTAGCGCACAACAATTATTTAATCTGCTTTACCGAGTAGATGTGTCCGAAAAACAACTCGTACAAGGCATGCCAACTCCCGGAATTGACGATCGATTATTCGCTGAAATCATCGTCAAACGGGAATTACAGAAAGTAGTCCTTCGAAAACTATACAGCAGTAACAGCCATCAAACCACGGAAGAAGATTTTTAATTAATCTGTCTTACTTCTTTCCCAATTGGCCTTGCATTTTCTCTTAAATTTGCACTCCAATTTTACCCATCCTGATGGACTCATTTTCCTACATCTCCAATGCAGACCCTGTTGCTTTGGATCACTTGTATCAACAATACCTAAGTAACCCATCTAATGTCGACGAAAGCTGGGGGAAGTTTTTCGAAGGAGTTGAATTTGCCGGTAAGAATTATCCAACTAAACCTTCTTCTTCCTCTAAAGATGCAATTCCCGAAAACGTTAGCAAGGAATTTAAAGTCATTAATCTAATTAATGGCTATCGCTCCCGCGGACATCTTTTTACTCGAACAAATCCTGTTCGTGAACGTCGCCAATACACGCCTACACTCGATGCGGTCAATTTTGGATTAAGCGACGCTGATCTCGATACGGTTTTTCAAGCTGGATCGCTCATTGGTATTGGTGCTGCTAAACTAAGCTTCATCATCAGCCATCTTCAAGAAACCTATTGCTCAAGCATAGGTGTTGAATACATGTACATGCGAAACCAAGAAGCTGTTTCGTGGATTCAATCGCGCATGGAAAGCAGCCGTGGGCATGCTAAATTCAGCGTAGATGATAAAAAACAAATATTCTCTAAGCTAAACGATGCCGTTGGTTTTGAGAGTTTTCTCGATAAAAAATTCGTCGGACAAAAACGCTTCTCCCTCGAGGGGTGTGAAGCGCTCATTCCAGCACTCGATCAGGTTATTGAAAACGGTTCTAAGCTTGGAATTCGTGAGTTTGTCATGGGAATGGCACATCGTGGAAGGTTGAATGTTCTTTCTAATATTTTCAAAAAAGACGCACGCAGTATTTTCACCGAATTTGAAGGGAAAGAATACGACGATGATGGCGAATTCTCGGGCGATGTGAAGTATCACCTTGGATATTCTTCCCCCGTTAAAACACGTGGCGGAGAAAATATTCGCATGACTTTATCTCCAAATCCTTCGCACTTAGAAGCAGTTGGGCCAGTCGTTCAAGGAATGGCTCGTGCTTTTGCTGATACTGCTCATGGGAACGATTATTCTAAAATTGCCCCAATCATCATTCACGGTGACGCAGCT
>JBIKOC010000285.1:0-3545 GCA_044358335.1 Flavobacteriales bacterium
CGCGCAAGGTGTTGTATATGAAGTGGTTCAAATGGCCAAACTTGATGGCTACAAAACAGGTGGCACCATTCATATCGTGGTAAATAATCAAGTTGGATTTACTACCAATTACCTCGATGGGCGTTCTTCTATTTATTGCACCGATGTAGCTAAAGTTACGCTCAGCCCAGTGTTTCACGTCAATGCCGACGATGTGGAATCGGTAGTGTATGCCGTTCAATTAGCGATGGAATTCCGTCAGCAATTTAAAGGGGATGTATTTATCGATCTTCTTGGATACAGAAAATACGGACATAACGAAGGCGACGAACCTCGTTTCACCCAACCAATACTTTATAAAGCTATTGCCAAACATCCGAATCCTCGTCAAATTTATTTTGATCGATTAGTGCAAGAGGGAGTTATATCAAAAGACGAAGCTAATGAGCTCGATTCCAATCTGAAAAAAAATCTTGAATCTGCTCTTGAGGATGCACGTAAGCGTGAACGAACTGTGATTCTTCCATTTTTAGGTGATCAATGGAAGCATGTTCGATCATCCAAACCATCCGATTTTGATGCTTCACCCGAAACGGGAGTTGCACTCAAGCAGCTTCAATCCATTGCCAAAGTTTTGTACACGGTACCATCAGGCATGACCGTCTTCAAGAAAATGGAGAAACTCCTCAACGACCGCAAAAAGATGGTAGAGGAAACGGGTATTTTAGACTGGGGAATGGCTGAATTGTTAGCTTATGGAACCTTATTGAAAGAAGGAAATCCCGTTCGTTTTTCAGGGCAGGATGTTGAACGTGGAACTTTTTCACATCGCCATGCAGTTTTGAAAATTGAAGATTCGGAAGAAGAATATATCCCACTTACTCAACTAAGTAAGGATCAGGCTTCTTTTCAGATTTATAATTCGCTTCTAAGTGAATACGGTGTTCTCGGATTTGATTATGGCTATTCACTGGCTATGCCCGATACATTGACTGTTTGGGAAGCTCAATTTGGCGACTTCAACAATGGAGCTCAAATTATTATCGATCAATTCATCAGCTCTGGCGAAGACAAATGGAGAAGTATGAGTGGATTGGTTATGTTATTACCGCATGGTTACGAAGGACAAGGTGCCGAACACAGTTCCGGTCGTATGGAGCGTTTTCTTACCCTCTGTGCAGAACAAAACATGTATGTGACAAACGTTACAACACCGGCGAATTACTTCCACATGATTCGCCGTCAGTTGAAAAGCGACATTCGTAAGCCACTCATTGTGTTTACACCCAAAAGTTTGCTTCGTCATTCACGCTGTGTGAGTAAAATGGCCGACTTAACGAAAGGTAAATTTCAAGAGTTAATTGACGATGGAAATGCTACAGCATCCAAAGTGGAAAAAGTAGTGCTTTGTTCAGGAAAAATTTACTACGATTTACTCGAGGAAAAAGAAACGCGCAATCTCGATTCAATTGCATTGGTTCGTATGGAACAATTGTATCCATTGCCTCATAAGCAATTGGACGCACTTTTGAAAAAGTACAGCAAAGCCAAGCAAATCGTTTGGGCCCAGGAAGAACCCGAAAACATGGGAGCTTGGTCATATATCCTACGCAATCTTCGTCATTTGAATATTCAAGTCGCATCCCGCGCCGAAAGCGGAAGTCCGGCAACAGGAAGTTCAAAACGACACGCAGTTGAGCAGAAAAAACTACTAAAATCGGTTTTGGGGTAAGCAATTAGTTCATTCCATTGTTGTTCTGATCATTCAAGATTGCAACTGGAGCCGACAAAATCCGCAAAACGAATTCAAATAATTGACATCCAACAAAAAGAATTAAATCAACATGATTATCGATCTGAAAGTACCCTCTCCAGGAGAATCAATTAGTGAAGTAGAAATTGCCAACTGGTTAAAAAAAGAAGGCGATTATGTAGAAAAGGATGAGGAACTCTGTGAAATTGATTCCGACAAAGCCACTTTAACGATTAATGCTGAATCGGCTGGAAAACTGAGTATAAAAGTTGAGGCTGGAACAACAGTTCAGGTTGGTGAAGTTATAGCTACAATCGATACATCCGCTGTTGGTGCTCCAGTAAAATCAGCACCTGCAAAAGCTGAAGCTCCAGCTGTTGTAAAAGAAACTCCTTCTGCTATAAAAGAATCACCAGCAAAGCTAGCTGAGAAACCTGTTGCTACTTATGCATCAGGAACTCCTTCGCCAGCGGCTGCTAAAATCATGTCTGAAAATGGAGTTAAATCTTCGGATGTGAAAGGTTCTGGTCCGGGTGGAAGAATTACCAAAACGGATGTGAATGCTCTATTAACTGCCGGTTTTGGCGGGAAAACGCAAGAGTCATCTCGCGAGCAGAAACGCGAAAAAATGACCACGTTGCGTAAAAAGATTTCTCAACGTTTGGTGAGTGTGAAGAATGAAACAGCTATGCTTACCACATTCAATGAGGTGGATATGAGCGCTGTGATGGAACTTCGTAAACAATACAAAGACAAATTCAAGGAAGTTCATGGTGTTGGAATTGGCTTTATGTCGTTTTTTACTAAAGCTGTAACCATTGCATTAGAAACGTTTCCAGCTGTAAATGCGATGATCGATGGGGAAGAAATCATTTACCACAATTATTGTGATGTAGGAATTGCCGTTTCTACTCCTAAAGGATTGATGGTGCCCGTTTTGCGCAATGCTGAAATACAAAGTTTAGCCGATATCGAACGAAATATTGCTGCCATGGCTGGTAAAGCTCGCGATGGCAAAATTACTGTGGATGACATGACTGGAGGAACATTTACCATTACTAACGGTGGTGTGTTTGGGTCGATGTTAAGTACTCCAATTATCAACCCTCCACAAAGTGCCATTTTAGGTATGCACAACATTGTGGAACGACCAATGGCAGTTAATGGACAAGTGCTAATTCGGCCAATAATGTATGTGGCATTAAGCTACGATCACCGCATTATTGATGGCAGAGAATCGGTTGGTTTCTTGGTAAAAGTGAAAGAGCTTTTAGAGAATCCTGAGCGCATGTTATTCCACGGTAAGAAGGGGCAAGAGGTTCTATTAGGACTTTAAAATATCCTTTGGAAATTAGTTAACATATTTCCAATTCCTGCTTTTTCCCTCTTCTAACCATTTTATTGTCTGATTCACTCGCTTCTCTTTAGTGGCAGCTGTTTTGGCTTCCAATATCCAATCAGCATATTCGCGTTTATGAGAAATACTGAAGGATTTAAATATACTTCGGGCAGCGTCTGAATTTTCTAAAGCGATTTC
Organism: Flavobacteriales bacterium; assembly: GCA_044358335.1. Lineage (GTDB taxonomy): Bacteria > Bacteroidota > Bacteroidia > M30B66 > M30B66 > CALQRR01. Next base: position 3,270 of record JBIKOC010000285.1, read on the forward strand.
CAATTCTTCTGGAATTACTAGTGGTTTAGGATCAATGGTTTTCGTTCGACTGAGTTTGGCTCCCTGCTCAATTAGAATCATCGCTTGGTGAATAAATTCCAACATAATTGCTTCATCAGGAATATCAGAAACGGAAGTTATTTTCCCCAAATTTCCCATTGAAGTGGTGTCGTTATTGGGTAATAAATAACCACTCGGGTCATGGATTAATTCAGTCAACCAAAAACCAAAACTGCAATTCTGCTTAAAAGCCGCCATACTACAAAGCATTTTTCC
>JBIKOC010000050.1:0-7947 GCA_044358335.1 Flavobacteriales bacterium
CAAGAAAATTCTGCCATTCAAACAATTAATAAATCATTCGAAATCAAGAACGATTCGCTCTTTTGTCGCTACATGTATGGAGAATTTAGAGGAGGTCGAACACCACAATTTGTTCGCAATCCCATTAAACTTCCCGAAGGAAGCACGAAGCCAGAAATTGTGAAGTATTTCAGTTATGTAACACTTACCGAAGGGAACACACGATTGTCCCGCTCAAATGCGGTTCTATTTGATTACAAAGGCAAGAAAGGTTTGCTTACTGATGAGAAAATTGAACCGGTTTATCATGATTCCATTCTCTTGTTTTCGGCTGCACAAAGAGGATTACATCATTTCCTTGTTGGTGATAAAGCTAGCGATGGTTCTTGGCGTTTAGGAACAATAGATGAAAGCGGAAAATCCCATTTACCACAGGACTTTGAACAGATTATTAATTTTGAAAACACTCCTGCCAACGCCTCCTTAACCGCACCATTCATGTATCTCATTGCGAAAAAAGACAAGCAATGGGGAATCGTAAATGCTAATAACGAGTTACAATTGCCTTTTGCATATGACAGCATTTACTTAGCTCGGAAATCAGGAGCTACCGATTGTATGGTCCTAAAGAAAAACGGGAAATATGGTTTGTATTTCGATCGCGAACATAACAGCGAAAAGCGCTACCCTCGTCAGCTTTTCGAACCGCAATTCGATTATCAACCACGTGCTATTTTTCACCTGAAAAGGGAAAAGGCTACTGCAAATTATTTCCTAATGCTTTTAACAGATGAAAAAGGAAATCCAGTGGGCTATGTAGACGAACATGGCCGCAAGTATTGGAAGGATTAATCCTATCCGTAAAGCACTTGAAATGCTTCTTCTATCTTCTTCACAGGAATAACTCGTATGCCGAATTTTCCCGTATTGATTCCTTTTAGGTTATAATCCGACACCAGAATTTGCGCAAAACCCATACGTGCTGCTTCGGCAATGCGTTGTTCTACGCGACTAACTGGGCGAATTTCACCACTCAAACCTACTTCACCGCAAAAACAAGTCTTTGTTGGAATGGGCATGTTTAAATCTGAGGATAGAATTGCGCAGATTACCCCTAAATCAATGGCAGGATCTTCAACTCGAATTCCACCAGTAATGTTGAGAAACACATCCTTTTGACCGAGTTTAAAACCGCAGCGCTTTTCTATCACCGCCAAGAGCATATTCAAACGACGTAAATCGAAACCTGTTCCAGAGCGCTGAGGTGTTCCGTAAACCGCTGTACTCACCAATGCTTGTGTTTCAACCAACATAGGACGAGCACCTTCCATGGTAGCCGAGATCGCTATTCCGGAGAATGGTTCATCGAGTTGAGAAAGTAATACTTGAGAAGGATTTTCCACTTCGCGTAAGCCTTCGCCAGCCATTTCGTAAATGCCCATTTCGGCTGTTGAACCAAAACGATTCTTCACCGAGCGCACAATTCGATATAAGTGATTGCGATCACCTTCAAACTGCAATACCACATCTACCATGTGTTCCAGAATTTTCGGTCCAGCAATTTGACCGTCTTTGGTGATGTGCCCAATCAACATAACCGGTGTTGAACTTTCCTTAGCAAATCGAAGCAATTCGGCGGTACATTCTCGTATTTGAGAAACACTTCCGGGTGAAGATTCAATCGTATCGGTTTGAAGTGTTTGTATCGAATCTATGACTAGCAGCTGAGGTTCAACCTTTTGAATGTGTTGGAAAATCCGCTGCATTCCCGTTTCAGCCAGAACGAAGCAGTCGGCATTTTGAATTCCAATACGTTCGGCACGCATGCGAATTTGCTGCTCACTTTCTTCACCGGAAACATATAATACCTTCAAGCGGGTTGATTTAACTGCCACTTGCAGCATCAAGGTTGATTTCCCAATTCCAGGTTCACCACCTAATAGTATTAAGGAGCCAGGGACTAATCCGCCACCCAGTATCCGATTTAGTTCGCGGTCGCCCATATCGATGCGCAATTCAGCATGTTGCTCTACATCTGATATCCTAACTGGTTGAGGAGCTTTTGCTGGCATATCGCCTTTAACCCAACTTTTAACAGGCTTCTCTTTTTGAACCAGTTCTTCAGCAAAGCTATTCCAAGCAGCACAGTTCGGACATTTACCTAGCCATTTAGGTGATTCGTGCCCACAACTTTGACAATAAAAACTGGTTTTGATTTTGGCCATAACAAAAAAAGCCCTCCAAGGAGAGCTTAATAAAGGTTGTTTGTTTTCTTATCTTAAACGAGTAAATTCTACTAGGACTTGCCCTGCTGGTGCTTCTTTTCCTGTTTCAGGATCGGTAGCAAAAACTTTTAAAACGATTCTTAGTACTTCATCTGTAAGCGTAACAATTTCCCAATCTCCATTAAAACCCACATCAAATTTGGAGATATTTAGCGTATTACGTTTTGTTAAACCCCAACGACCTGTTGTGATATAGAAATCATCGTATCCTGATTCTTTCACTGGGCGTTTGATGATATCATTATCGGCAGTGAATTCCCATTCTAAATAGGGATATTCATCTGGCAAGGCATCAAAGCGAGTAACTTTCCACGTACCAACAATTTTATTCTCTTGATTTCCTGAGCAGGAAGCAATAAGAAAAAGCGCCGGAAGTGTTAATAGAAGTATAAGTCGTTTCAAATTCATGGTTTCCAACTTCGTAGCACAAACCTACTGAAAATAAATGCAAACTCAAATATCGAAATCAACCTCGGAGTTTTTCCAAAAATAAGGTCGTAGAATATCCTTCTGTAAAGGAAATAATGGCCACTATCCCACCTTCCTCTTCCACCTCATCAGCGCCAACAATGGATTCGCGCGTATAATCTCCGCCTTTTACAAGAACATCTGGTTTTATAAAACGGATCAATTCAAGCGGAGTGTCATCATCAAATTCAATCACCGCACTCACAAAATGCAAAGCAGCTAATGCAAAAGCTCGATCAGCAAATGTGTTAACTGGCCGACTTTCACCTTTTAGCTTTTTAACAGAACGGTCGCTGTTTAAACCAATAATGAGTTTTCCTCCCAAATCAGATGCTGATGCTAAATACTCCAGATGACCACGATGAAGAATATCGAAACATCCATTCGTAAATACGATAGTATTATTGATTAAACGCCACAAATGAACCTGTCGGCTGAGTGTTTCAAGCGTATAAATCTTATTATTTATTAGTTGGATTTGGCTTATTTGCATCTTTTTTCTTGCGTTGTAGGGCAACACTCAAAAGGGCTAAAACCCCGGCTGCAACGGTCATTATAAACTGAGTTGTATGAACAATCGTTGCGAATACCAAGCCCGGACGAAGTTCCGCTCCTGTTATCGGGTTGATAGAAGGTTTGATATCATACAAAAACAAGGCTTTTTCAACGAGATAATGAAATGCTCCAAAACCACCTTGAACTGGAGCTGTCATTCCTAAACCGCCAACAACCATTAGGAATAATCCATCAAATGCTTTTAGCGCTGATGTGGGATCATAAGCATAAACACATACCCATGTCATGACGAAATAAAGTGTCCAAATGATCGCCGTATGGAGTAAAAACTCGGCTTTACGCTTCATGCTGAACAAGGTGATTAGTCCGTCAGAAATTCCTTTCGAGAAGTCGCGAATTTTACTGATTAATTTATTGTGACTGAATCGTTTGAAAACCCATCTAACAAAGAAAAATCCGGCAATTACTAATAAAATTAGTGCTGGAATAACTATCCATCCAGATTCAGAAAGAAAGCTGGAGATTTTTTGCACTTTATCACCAAAAACCTCATTCATAAAGAACTTTCCGAATCGGTCGATTTGGGTAAAAAATACGAGAGCGATGAGGCTTAGAAGGATAAGCACATCAATAACACGTTCGAGAATAACTGTACCAAATAATTTAGTAACAGGTATTCCATTGGTTTGATTGAGAATGGTACAGCGAATTACTTCACCCATTCGTGGAAGTGCGATATTGGAAAGATATCCTATCGATACACCGTTAAAGCAGTTCAGGAAGCTTGGTTTGTAGCCAAGAGGTTCGAGCATGATTCTCCATCGCCATGCACGTGAGGCCATAGCCAATAAACCACAAATGAATGATACGATAATCCATCCAAAATGAGCGTGTTTAATTTCATTCCACATCCAGCGGAAATCCACGTCTTTAAAAACAATGTAGAGCAATAGTAGACCAATCGCCAAAAAGAAATAGTATTTAGTGGCCGACCAGAAGCGCTTCAACATAATAGTTTATTTCAGTTTGTTGGATTCGGTATCGGGAAAAATGACCCAAGGAGAGAAGGATTTAGCTTCTTCAAAATCCATCATGGCGTAGGAAATAATGATTATTATATCCCCAACACTTACTTTACGAGCAGCCGGGCCATTCATGCAGATAACACCAGAACCTCGCTCGCCTTTAATCACATATGTTTCGAGACGCTCTCCATTATGCATGTTCAAGACCTGCACTTTTTCATTTTCAATCAGATTAGCGGCATCCATCAAATCTTGATCGATAGTAACGCTTCCGATATAATTCAGGTCAGCTTCGGTAACGGTGACCCGGTGAATTTTCGATTTTAGAACCTGAATATGCATAAACGGGCGCAAACCTACGGCAAATACCTCGAATCCACAACGCGACTCAGGCAGGTAATTCACAATTATCAATCAGCCGAACCTTTCCAATTCGAGCGGCAATGCAAGCAACAGCTGGTTTTCCTGAATAATCATCAAGCGATTGTAAATTAGTAGAATCGGCAATTTCAAGGTATTCTAAGTCTAAACCAGAATGCTCAAACTTCCGTTTCGACACTTCGATAATTTCAGCTATTGTTCGGGATTTCCACATTTCTTGAATAGAAAACAAGACTTGAGAAATGAGAACGGCTTTCTTCCGTTCTTCCGGTTGCAAAAGTACATTCCGAGAACTCATGGCTAATCCGTCAGCTTCGCGAACAATAGCACATGGAACTATTTGTATTGCTGGATATCGTTTCTGAGCTAAGTATCGAATAATAGCCAACTGCTGAAAATCCTTTAACCCGAAATAGGCTTTGTCGGGCTCTATCAAAGCGAAGAATTTATCTACAATCGTTACCACTCCTTCAAAATGACCTTCTCGGTACTTACCTTCCATCACCGTATCTAAGCCATCCAAAGGAAAATCAAGTAAATCCTTAACACCCGAACGATACATTTCTTCCGTTGTAGGAAGAAAAACAACTTCGATTTGTAATGAACGAATTAAATCCAGGTCTTTTTCCTCTGTTCGAGGATAATTTGTGAAGTCGGACGACTCATTAAACTGTGTTGGATTGACAAAAATGCTGAGCAGTGTAACGTCATTTTCGAGGCGAGATTGCTCAATTAAAGAGAGATGTCCGGCATGTAGAGCACCCATAGTTGGCACAAAGCCAAGGGTTTTACCCGAATTACGAATGTCTTGAATGTATTGCCTAAGCTCGGGAATGGCTCGAAATAGAATCATCTAGAAAAAAGAAAATGCATGCCTCAATCAAATGGCTAATCTCCGCTTAATCCGTCAATTACATGATCAGAGGCTGCAAAGCTAACGGATTGACCTTGATTTTAACCAAATTTTTTTCGTAATTTTGTAATCTGATTTACCAAATCACCTAACATGGATTACTTGTGCCGTTGTTTTTTTAGTACCGGCTTTCCTTATTGGAATGAATCCATGAAATCTTCCTCCTTATTCTCTTAATTGACTTGCTATGACGAAGACAAGAGTATTGTTTGTTTCACAGGAGATTACCCCGTATTTGCCGGAAACGCATCTTTCTAAAGTAGCTCGTGAGTTGCCTCAGGCCATTCAGGAGCGCGGACGCGAGATTCGTACCTTCATGCCACGTTACGGTTGTATCAACGAACGCCGGAACCAATTACATGAAGTAATCCGCTTATCCGGCATGAATCTGATTGTGGACGACAATGATCAGCCACTTATTATTAAAGTAGCTTCTATTCAGGCTGCGCGCATGCAGGTCTATTTCATCGATAACGAAGAGTATTTTCAACGTAAATTCATTGTAACCGACAAGAATGATCAATTCTATGCAGACAATGATGAGCGCATGTTGTTTTTCTGCAAAGGTGTTATTGAGACGGTTAAAAAACTAGGCTGGTCGCCTGATGTAATCCATTGTCAAGGTTGGATGGCAGCATTGCTTCCTATCTTAATCAAACGTAATTTCAAAGACGATCCTTTGTTTGCTGAAAGTCGTTTGGTTGTTTCTCTTTTAGATGATTCTTTTGCAGGAAATATGGATCATCGTTTAGCCGAAAAACTCATAATGGATGGCATTGATAAAGAAGATGTTACTCTATTAAAAGAGCCAAGCTATTTGAATTTAATGCGTCATGCAATATCTTTTGCAGATGGCGTTATTGTAGCGCAAGAAAATGCATCTGAAGACTTAATTCAATTTGCTGCTCAATTAAAGAAACCATTACTTGGCCTTCAATCAGATGAAACCTATGCAGATGCGTATTCTGCATTTTATGACGAGGTTCTCTTGGGGGAGCCGGTCGCCGAAATGGCTGAGTAATTACCGATTTTTACAGTATCCCTTGAAAAAATTCCGCCTTACATACCCGGATCATTCCATTTGGAGTGTTCCGGGTTTCCTGTTGTTTAGCTGCCTTTTTATTGGCTTCAATGCGTGTAAACAACCTGACCTTGGTCTAGAAGTTCAAAACCCTTCAGATGCAATTAATCTTCAGAAGAAAGATGACTTTACGGTTCGTACGACATTGGAGCGGGAAGATTCTGTAAAAACGGATGAATTATCACTCAACTTGCTCGGCGCTTATAACGATCCTTACTTGGGTTCGATGCGTGCCGGTTTTTACACCCAGCTTCGCCCAAGTGTTAGTAATGTGAGTTTAGGCGAAGGTTTTATCGCCGATTCCATTGTACTAGTCCTCCCTTACCGGGGTTTTTATGGGGATATCACCAAACTCAATGGCTTACAGAAATTTTCTGTTTATCGAGTTACACAAGATTTTCTTCAAAGCACTACTTATTATAGCAACGATTCACTTACTGTAAACCCCGCTCCAATTGGGGAAAGCGGTCTAATCGTACCTATTTTAAGTGATTCTGTTCGGGTTACAGGAAAAAAAGAAGCTCCTCAATTGAGAATACGTTTGGATATGGCTATCGCACAGGATATTTACAATAATCCTTCTGCTTTGGTAAATGGTGATGCCTTTGTACAATTTTTCAAAGGTATTTATGTGCGTTCTGAAACACCCATAACACAAGAAGGAACCGGAGCAATTCTCGATTTCTCTCTTTCATCTGGCGCTCGCATTGACTTGTTTTATAAAAACAACGCGAATGATAGCCTTCGAACTTCCTTCAGTGTGAATGAAAGCTGCGCTCGGTTCACTCGTTTCAATCACACCTATTCGACTCTTGTTTCAAACTTAATTTCTACACCAGCTCTAGCGAATGAACAAAGTTTTTGTCAAACCATGGCTGGACTTAGAACCCGAATCGACTTCCCAGATTTGAAATCTTGGCAAGCTGGACGAAACATTTTGGTGAACGAGGCTTTGTTGATTGTTCCTGTGGATGAATCTAAGATTGGAAAATACCTTCCTAATCCTCAACTAAACTTGATTACTAAAGGAGAATCTGGTGATTTACAGAATACGTTAGATTTGATAATTGGAGATACTTGGGCTGGAGGAGCATATAATTCAACCGAAAAACAATATGTTTTCAATATTTCCCGACATGTTCAGGGATTATTAAATAACCTTATAACAGATAGAGGATTGTTTATTCAAGCTACTGGTACCGGAGTTAGTTCGTATCGGGTACCTTTGAATGGCGGAGCTTCTACCGAAAGGCCAATACGGTTTGAAATAATGTATCAAGTTTTACCTCAATAATACAA
>JBIKOC010000051.1:0-7849 GCA_044358335.1 Flavobacteriales bacterium
AAAGATGTTCTGTTAAAAAGCTTAAACGATCGTGTTTGGATGGAGCAATATGTATCATTGGCTAACTTCAGTTATCAGCATCCTTCTTTTATTTACCCGGAAATAAATAATGATGAAAAAATGCAGGCTATAGGATTATTTCATCCGCTTATTCATGGGAATATTATTGCCAATACATTAGAACTTGGTCAACAAGAACAAGTAATTTTACTCACTGGCGCTAACATGACTGGAAAGAGCACCTGGCTCAGAGCCATAGGATTAAATGCAGTGCTGGCATATTCGGGCTTACCCATTGCTGCAAAATCGGCTTGCCTTCCACTGATGCACATTTATACATCCATGCGCATTACAGATGATTTGGAAGAAGGAATTTCTTATTTTAAAGCAGAAATAACTCGATTACAAACACTATTAACTAGTATACGTTTAGAGAATTCTAAGTGGCTTGTGTTGTTAGATGAACCTTTGAGAGGAACAAACTCTGGAGATAAACAAGCTGGTACAATTGGTTTAATAAAAAATCTATTAAACTTACCAGCTATAGGAATATTAGCAACTCATGATGCTGCTTTAAGTGTATTAGAAATTCAATATCCTGGTAAAATCAGTAATTATCATTTTGATTCATCTATATCAGGAAATGAACTTACGTTTGATTACACGCTCAAATCAGGATGTTCAACATCCAATAATGCAACTACATTGATGAGGCTCAATGGAATTTTATTAGATGAAACTTAATTAATTTAAATCGAGTTCTTATTTAAATTTCAAAATAAAATGAGCACCGCAATCAACAGAACTTTCCACTTCTATTTTACCACCTAAAGCTTCTAATTGAGATTTAACCAAATATAAGCCCATCCCTTTACTATCAGGATGTTTATGAAATCTTTGATATAATCCAAACATACGATCCTTCATACGAGACAGATCGAACCCAAGACCATTATCACTAAAATGCAAAATTACACCTCCATTAGATGCAGGTTCAGTATAAATGTTGATTTGCAATGGTCGTTCAAGAGAACGATATTTGAGTGAATTAGTAAAAAGATTCGATAAAATGCTTTCTAAATAAGGTCGATTGAATTTTAAGGTAGAAACCTGACTAAAATCAATATGTAAATCAGGTTTAATCATAGAAATATCGTTCTGTAATAAATTAAAAACTGATTTCATTACTTCTGAAATTTTCAATGGAACCATTTCCATGGAAGGATTATCTTTTATAACCAATATTTTAATTAGATCTGAGTTCAATTGATAAGTGCAATTTTAAAAAGTAAAAAAGAATAAAACTTTCTTCTATATTCTCTTTGAAAATATGCATCGTCCGCTGAAGGAATAATAAACGTTCGTGTTCATTTCCATTCGCAGGTTTGAATACTTTTTCGACATGTGCAGGTGAATTATATAAATCATTTTTTTTCATAATTCAATCTTTTTAAATTCAACTTCTATCAATCACGAGCAACCCTTTCACAACTAAATAAATTCCTTACCTGCATCTCATAACCAGAAAATCATATGATTTAAAAGATAAAACGTAAGTACTGATTCTAAATGCTAGGGGTTATATTTACTAATTCTGAATCTAATAAACTTTGTTTAATTTAGTCAGTAACTACTTAGCGCTACCACTCTCTTCCCCAGATCGGATGAACGAAATTCATATCATTCATTTAACGAGTAATTTTGTCAAACAAGAACTCATACAAGCAGAAGCCGGACACGATTGGAGTCATGTAAAACGAGTATGGACTAATGCCAAACATATAGCTCAGTTTGAACAGGTAAATACGCTAGTTGTAGAAATAGCGGCTCTTCTACACGATATTGCTGATTCAAAATTTCACCAAGGAGACGAAACCATAGGTCCAAAAAAGGCAAGAGAATTCCTCGAATCGATTCAAGTGGATGAAAATATCATACAACATGTCATTCTAATTATTCAGCATATTTCATTTAAAGGAGGAAATTTTGAACTTGAATTTTCTTCACCCGAACTGCTAGTTGTTCAAGATGCCGACCGACTCGATGCTATTGGTGCCATTGGGATTGCTCGTGCATTTCATTATGGCGGTTTCAAAAACAGAGAAATTTTCAATCCAGCTATTCAACCTAAACTAAACATGAATCGGGAAGAGTATAAAAACGATACTGGTCCTACAATTAATCACTTTTATGAAAAATTGCTTTTGTTGAAAGATCGAATGAATACGCAAACAGGGAAAGAACTTGCAGAACAACGCCATCAGTTTATGCAGAATTTTCTGGATCAATTCCATGATGAAATGCAGGGAAAACGATAGTACTTTTACGCCGTGCGCTATTTCTTTCACATAGGTTATCACGGAATCAATTACCGAGGCTGGCAAAGACAACCTAATATCATTGGAGTCCAAACCATTTTAGAAGAAGTGCTTTCTAAAGTGCTCAAAGAAAATATTATTGTTATTGGCTGTGGTAGGACCGATGCGCAGGTTCATGCCTCGCAATATTTCTTTCATATCGATGTAAAAGAGCCTTGGGATTTCGACCTCAAATTTCGACTCAATCATACTTTACCTAGCGATATAGCTGTATTCGATATCATCGAAGTTGGACTAGATCAGCACGCCCGATTTGATGCGATTCAACGTGATTACGACTATTTTCTGCATTTCTACAAAGATCCATTTCTGGCCAAACACAGCTCATACTACCGCGACGAAAATCTAAACATTCCGGAAATGCAACGTGCGGCCGCATTACTACCTAACTACTCTGATTATTTCGCCTTTTGCCGATCACCCGAAAAATACGAACACACACTTTGCTTCGTCAAATCTTCCGAAATCATCCGTAATTCCAAGGACGACCGTCTTCGTTTCCACATTAGCTCTAATCGCTACTTAGGAAGCATGATTCGAATTCTCGTTGGGAAATTCCTGGAAATTGGTCGCGGTGAAATCTCAGTGGATGAATTTGAAAGCTATTTTCATCAACGCAAATCTGCACCACTCGTCATACCTGCTCATCCACAAGGACTTTATCTATCTAAAGTCACGTATCCTTATTTAGATCTCAAACCCAAGCCTATTTTTTCATTTCTGGATTTCGATTAACTGATCGATTCGAGTTGATTAGAATATAGTTTGCAAACTAACTTATTAGTAAGTAAGTTTGCGCCGTGAAAATTGCTCAAGAACGCTTGCTTGAATTAGGTGAAACCCTCATCCGTACTAGAGGTTTCAATGCTATCAGCTATGCCGATTTGAGCCGAAAACTGCAGGTGAAAAATGCAGCTATTCACTATCATTACCCTACCAAAGAAGATTTAGGCATTGCCATCATTCGATACAACCGGGAAAAATTTGACCAGTTTTGTCAGCACATGATCAAACGGGAATTCAAATCCGATGAACAAATCCGACGATACATCCGAATTTACTCTTCCAGCTTACAGGATGAAAAAGTATGTTTAGTTGGCTCTCTCGGCCCTGATTACGCGACATTTGGAACGGCCATGCAGAATGAACTTAAAAACCTTACTTCCGAAATCCTCGATTGGTTTACTCAAGTCCTTGAACAGGGAAGAAATGAGGGCATCTTCCAATTCAAAGCCGAACCGCAAACACAAGCTTTGCTTATCATTACCAATCTTACTTCAGCTCTAATTTTGTCTAAAATAATGGGAGCGACTGCTTTTCATCAAATCACTGATTCAGTCATGTCATCCCTACTAAAAACCCAACCCTAATATATGGAACGTGTTGTCATTACTGGCACTGGCGCAATTACTCCGCTAGGTAACTCTACCGAGTCTTTTTTGAATAATGTGTTTGCTGGCGTCTCAGGCGCTGGTCCAATTACGCGCTTTGATGCGTCTGCTTTTAAGACTCGTTTTGCCTGTGAGGTGAAAGATTTTGATCCTACTCACTATTTCGAACGTAACGAAAGCCGCAAATACGACCGCTTCTCTTGGTATGCAGTCGCGGCTGCAGATGAAGCCTTAAAAATGGCTGGCATTTCGCGCGATAACATCGATGTTCATCGTGCTGGCGTGATTTTCGGTTCTGGAAATGGTGGCATCGAAACCTTCGATCAACAACTCATCGAATTCGCAGCAAATCCCACCAACCCTCGATTCAATCCGTATTTCATCCCTAAAATGCTAGTAAACATGCCATCAGGTGTTGTCTCGATTCGAACTGGTTTTCGGGGAATTGTGTATACACCTGTTTCAGCTTGTGCTACCGGAAATACAGCCATTATGGATGCGGCAAATTATATTCGTTGGGGTAAAGCTGATGTGATGATAGCAGGTGCCTGTGAAGCACCAATCACCTATTCAGCTATTGGTGGATTTGGAGCTATGAAAGCACTTTCCACCCGAAACGATGATCCTCAAAAAGCTTCTCGTCCGTTCGATAAAGATCGCGATGGTTTTGTGATGGGCGAAGGTGCCGGAGCGCTCATACTAGAATCTCTATCTCATGCCTTAGCGCGCGGAGCGAATATCTTGGGTGAAGTGGCCGGAACTGCCATGACTGCCGATGCCTATCACTTGAGTTCGGGTTTACCTGACGGTGATGGCGCTCGTCGTTGTATGCTACTCGCTCTCGAAGAAGCGGGCTTAACTCCGGATCAGGTAGATTATATCAATGTACACGCAACCTCAACTCCAGTAGGTGATCCAGGAGAAATGAAAGCTGTGTGGACTGCGTTCGGTGATCGAAGTAGTTTGTTGATTAGTTCCACCAAATCCATGACCGGACATTTACTTGGTGCCGCTGGCGCTGCCGAAGCGATTATCAGTTTAGGTGCTATTCAACGTCAAGCTGCACCTCCTACCATTAATCTCGAAAACCGTGATCCAGAAATACCTGCTGGATTGAATATCGTTTCCGGAGAATCTAAAGCACATCCAATTCGAGTTGTTCTAAGCAATACGTTTGGTTTTGGCGGACATAATTCCAGTGTTGTACTTAAAGCTTATTCCGCATGATTCATACTTCCAACGAACTGTTCGAGTACTTCAAAAGCCATATCGGAAAAAGCTATCCCAAAGACATGAACACCTTTGGAGCTTGGCTACAACCGGTTATTAAGAAAGTCGAGCGAGATGAACTACACCTCGAATTTGCCTTGCGCCCCGAAGAAGGAAATCCTGCCGGAACGGTTCATGGTGGTGTTATAGCTGCCATCATTGATGAAACTATTGGAGCAATGATGTATTACACGGGTGAACCACATTTCAAATCAACCATCAACCTGAGTGTCGATTACCTAAATTCATGCCGACCGGGTGATGTGATTTTATGTCGCGCTCGATTAGTGAAATCCGGAAAAACATTACTTCATGCAACTGCCGATATTATTCGGGAAGACGATGGGAAAATAATTGCTTCGGGTAGCTCGAGTTTGATTGTGATGGTGAAATCGGCTTCTTAATTTTTATGATTACAAACTGAAAAGTAGAAGGAAAAGCATTTATACACTCTTATGCTAATTTGCTTATCAGTATTATAATTCAGAGAGTTTTCACCCGTTGTGAGGTTAAAAATTAGAATTATCCTTCAACTATATTTATCGCTTACCCTAAAAATCAATACTTATGTAATGCCTTTAAATTAAATTATTAAAATTAAAGTTAGGTTTAGAAACGGATCAGTGCGATGGCTATGTCTGGGCGGCGAGGGTGTGTTTCGACATAGATTAGAAAAGAGATTATACTAGCAAAATGGTCGAAAAAAGGCCTTGAGCGTAAGCAGCATCGTCCAGACTTGACCTTCTTTGTTTACTTTCTTGTGTCAAGACAAGAAAGTAATACGTCGTAGACAAACATGAATGATATAGTGACAAGAAGCATTAACAGCCTTATTTCATTGTTTGATATGAAAAAACAAATTGATAATTCAACCACACAACGGGTAGTTCTTAAAATTCATTAATCGAAAAACTCTCCCCTCTCTTAGAGGAGAGGGGCCGGGGCTGAGGTAAAACGTTCATCTAACCTAAAATCCACGCAGGAAAGAATATGAACTTCTTTCATATCGGGATGTTTCGGGTTAATCAAGTAATTGAATTCTTCGGGAACAACTGCTGAAGGTACAGCCAACACCAATGTTTCTGATTTCAATAACCACTCATCACCCAATTTTCGTGATGATAAAGGGTGTGGAAATTTATACCAATCCTTTGGCATGTCCTGAAATTGATGGATTGTGGTTGAATCAGGGATTTCAATTTGCACCATCACTAAATCGGTAGGTAACCAAACAGATGGTGTATGCACAAGCCATTCGGTTAAACACAATGCCCGATTCGACGCAGTATAGAGAACTGGATTTCCTCTACTGTTCCATCTTCCGCCTAACTTCTCCGCTCCTATCCCACTCAAATCAAGAGAGAATTCGCGACGTGTTAATCGGAATACGATCATGAAACGATGCCGTATTCTAAGCGACCTAACTCGTCTTTAATGAGTTGAATTCCCATGCTGCTATCTAATAAGGATTGCGGTGTAATTCCTCCCAAAGCGAGATTGGGCATAGAAAGCCATTCTACCCAACGTTCATCCGAACCAAATATATCCTTACCATAATTACTCAACATGGTAATTTCGATAATGCGTTCCGATTGCATGGCATCAAATGCTTTCTGACCTTTCTGATAACGTTGTAAACTACGTTCAGATAAATGTAGCACTCGCGCCCATTCACGAAAACTGAAGTTCAGGCGATTGCCCAAGCCAACAAAAAAATCAAATGGTAAACCGCCTCGAATAAAATTAATAAGCCCATATGCCGCAGCACTTTCAGCTACTGTATAAGAAATAGGAGTTTCGTTTATAGGATATGTTTTCATAAATAAATCTTACCCCAAAGATACATGTCTTTTTCAGAACGACAAATGCCAAAACTATTTTTACAACAAATCTTCCACCGATTTACGAATCGTTTTAGCAATCTCATCGGTAGGCAAATCATTCGCATCTTTCCCAAATGGATCTTCAATTTCCTCAGCAATTAATTCCAAACTCGCCAACACGTAAAAGATAATCGCAACCACTGGCATCACCCAATAACCCAAAGAAAAAACATAGCCAAAGGGTAAAGTCATTACATACAGGAAGATAAATTTCTTCAAAAACACACTATAAGAAAAAGGAATAGGCGTTTTCTTAATCCGCTCGCAAGCACCCACAGCATCTGTAAAATTGACCATTTCAGTATTGACCAACAGTAAATGTTCGACTTTCAATTTCCCTTGTTGCTCCAACTCAGCTAGTCGACGATACATCATTTGAGCAATTTGATTGGGTACGTGTTGACTTTCGACTAACTCAGCCGAAACAAAATCTTCACAATCAACCAATTCGGTATGAATAAAAACTCCACGCAAATGATTCTTCATAGCAAAAGCGTAGTTAGGAATCATGGCTCTAAAAAAGGCACGGTCTTCAGGAACTAAAACAGAAAGTTTCATCGCCAAATTCCGGCTCGAATTCACCAAACTGCCCCAAACTTTTCTCCCTTCCCACCAGCGTTCATAGGCTGTATTAGTTCTAAAAACCAATAATAACGAAATCACTAATCCCAATGTACTATGAATAAGCGATAAGTTCCTAATGTGGCTTTTTTCACCCACTTGCCAAACTTCAATCTCGAGCCATGCAATCACTCCAGCATACAAGCCAATTAAGAATATGAGCGGTGCAAGCGTTCTGAATGTATCCGCCTTGTGAAAGCGAAATATAAAGGTGAACCAATCTTTTGGGTTGTATCGAATCATAGTTTGCAAACCTACGAAGCAGATTGCAACTATAGTATACACTTTCATTACCTTCGCCGCATGA
>JBIKOC010000052.1:0-7797 GCA_044358335.1 Flavobacteriales bacterium
TAAACTTCCTCGCGTTGCGAACCTCCAAGGATTTCGCCAATTCCTGGGAAAAGAACGTCCATCGCCCGAACCGTTTTTCCATCTTCATCTTGCTTCATGTAAAAAGCTTTGATGTCTTTAGGATAATTGGTCAGAATAACGGGTTTCTTAAAATGCTTTTCTACCAAATAACGCTCGTGCTCGCTTTGTAAGTCAACGCCCCATTTAACGGGATATTCAAACTTTTTACCGCTGCGTTCCAAAATGCTGATGGCTTCGGTATACGTTAAACGTTCAAAAGGTTGCTCAGCAACAAAATTCAATTTCTCTAGAAGTGCCATCGGATTGCGATCTTCCTTCTTCATCTGGCTTTCTTCCTCAATCAGGCGTTTTTCTAAGAATGCCAAATCATCGGCACAATGCTCCATCGCATAGCGAATGAGGTATTTGAGGAAATCTTCCGCCAAATCCATATTGTCTTCCAACTCGAAAAATGCCATTTCAGGTTCTATCATCCAGAACTCAGCTAAGTGACGAGTCGTGTTCGAATTTTCGGCACGGAATGTTGGACCGAACGTATAAACTCGCGAAAGTGCCATAGCTGCCAGTTCCGACTCTAATTGTCCGGAAACGGTAAGGTTTGCATCTTTCCCAAAGAAATCCTGAGTAGAATCAATGCTGCCATCTTCGTTACGTGGCGGATTTGATGCATCTAACGTAGTTACACGAAACATTTCACCAGCACCTTCCGCATCTGAACCTGTGATAATAGGAGCGTGGATGTAGTAAAAATGGTTGTCATTGAAATACTTGTGTATCGCAAAAGCTAATGCGTGACGAATACGCAAAATTGCTCCAAACGTATTGGTACGTGGACGCAAATGGGCAATCTCACGAAGAAATTCGAGCGTGTGTTTTTTCTTTTGAAGGGGAAACGTTTCAGCATCCGCTTCTCCTAAAACTTCAATTTGAGTTGCAGAAAGATCGACTGCTTGTCCGGCACCTTGCGAAGCAACTAAATTACCCGTTACTCTTAAGCTGCAGCCAGTTTGAACTTTCTTAAGGAGTTCTTCATCGAACTTAGAAAGATCAGCAACAATTTGAAGATTATTGATAGTTGAACCATCGCTCAGCGCAATAAAGGCAATGTCTTTATTACCACGTTTGGTTCGTACCCAGCCGGATACAGTAATTTCTTGGTTTTCGGGTTGGGTTTTAAGCCAATCGGCAATTCGTTTCTGATGAAGCGCACTCATAGGTTAAATCAATTGAAGGCGCAAAAATAGTTCTTCCAATGGAATTCAAGCCCATTAACCTTGAAGCAGTTTCAAATGTGATGTATGATGCTTCCCATGCCAGCTATATAAGGCACACAAATACCCAATAGAACGTGTGTATTGATACTGTGGATGGGTAAACATGCGGTGAAAATCAAGCTCTTGCATGCGATCGAGCAAATACACTGTATGTGCATGTGTATTCTCAATCAAATCCAACGATATCGAAATTGGCATCTCGTAATCCGACAAGCGAGCCCATTTCTCTTCCATATAGGGTTTGATGGTTGGATTATCTTCGGTTAAGGCAAGCTTCAATCGGATTAGGCAATTGATATGTGAATCGGCCACGTGATGGATGACTTGTTTTCCAGTCCAACCTTCGGGACGATAAGGCTTAGCTAGTTGTTCTTCACTTAAACTGTTTGCCACAGAACGAATTTCTTGAGGCAAGGAACGGATGTTTTCAATCCAAGATTTAATATCCGACATGGGATACGACTCCGGCACAACTAGTTTGCCAATCGGGAATCGAAGATGTTCCAAATTATCCATTGGTTTTGCTTGTATCTGCCTTTAAGTTGAGTTTGTATTTCTTAGCAAAGTCATCCTGCGCTCGTTTGAAATTATCCATCAGCTCCTCTGTTTTCTTGTCTATTTGCTTGTACAAAATTTCCAATCGTGCTTCATCACCATCTGAATACATACTATCGGGCTGTGCTAGGATTTTCTCGGCTTCGGTATATTCATTATTGAGCAGTTTATCATATCCTTCCAACATCGTAATGGCTGATTTACGAAAGGAATCGTCACCATCGTAATCTTCCATTTTTTCAACACTTCCCATAGAGGATTCCACCTGATGACTAAGCTGTTGGTGGCGCATGCGCATTTCTGCTTCAACGTATGAGTTGAATGCATCTTGCAATTCATCGGCTTTTTCAATTACCCGAATTTGTTGAATCACCAACGAGTCATTGTATACCTCAGGCTTTATAGATGGACCGCCACATGCCATTAAAGTAATTCCGGCGAACAGGGATAGATAAATTCGGGACTTCATATTTACAAAGAACGCAAATCGGGGCAATCCGAAAAAGAAAATCGATCAATTACCAATAATCCTCATCCAACGTACAAACTGACTTGTTCCATCATTCAATAAGATCTCCGAGAAATACCATCCCAGAGCCAATTCACTCGTGTTTATTTTTACTTGTTTGGAGGCATATTCAACATCCAATTTCATCAACCTACCTTGGCTATCGCGTGTTTTGATGCTTTGAATGGATTTAGGTGAGCTAATCTGGATGAAATTATCAGCAGGATTAGGGAAAATACGGATTTCAGTTAAATAAGCTGATTTATTTAAAAGGGGCTCGTCACAATTACTCTGTTCGATTGAAACAATCCGATCAGAGAAAAATTCGGTAATCTCGCTAACACGCGCCGCCGCTCCTAGAATAGAATGTCCTGCTGGATCTTGCAAACAATTAGGTCCACCATTTTGAACAATGGCATTAAATACCGTTAATGGATTGCTAACACCGGCAGCCTTTTGAGCAATGGAACAAGAGCCCGAAGCCCATGGCATATTCCAAACATGAGCGCATCCTAAAAATCCAAAAGGATCTAAGCAGTTATAACTTAAGGACGCCATGATGGGCGTGGTGTTGCAATCGACAACCACATCAGTGGTTTGATGAAACAAATACAACAGGGGTTCTTCTCCAGCACTCTGCTCAAACAGATTCCCCATCATTCCACCATAAAAATTGACCATACCTTTTACTTGAGAAGTATGTCCATTGAGAGCAATCGCACCTTCAATATCACCCAAATCGGGACGAGTGCGACTTATTGAAGCTCCAGCAGGATTGAAATAATCATGGCAATAGGCGAGCGGATTCGATGGGCCGGGAGCATCACTTAAGGCTCCAGCTGAATAAGGTTTTTCTTCAGGTGTATCGAGAAATGCAGCGGCTAATGAATTAAATCCACCGGCGCTTACACCTGCGAGATATACGTTTTCGGTACAAACAGAATCCAAGCTGGAACGACCTTTTAGAAAACGAATGGCACCTTTCACATCTTGCATTCCGCGGTAAATGGCACGAATAACTTCATTGGTATCGGCTGGATAGACGCAATTTCCTTCTAATGTAACAGCCGTGCAGGTTGCGGTATTACTTCCACCATTGGGATTTGGGTGAAATCCTAAGCGGTAACTTACCGAAGCAACCACATAACCCCGACTTACAAAACGAGGAGCTAAAAGTTGAATATCGTTATCGTTGCGATTGCCGGCAATCCAAGCACCACCGTGCACGAGAACAATAAGTGGACGATGGGTATTTTGATCACCAAGAGGTTTGTATAAGTTGAGGTATACATCAACCGGATTTCCAGCATAGTTGATGGACGTTCCATAGGGAATATCGAATTCGGTTCGGAAGCTGTATTGCTCGGCTGTGTATGGCGATTGAGCCTTTCCTATTAAGGTAGAAAGTGAAATTGCAACGAGCAGTAAAAAACGAAATATCCGGTTCATGAAAGCAATTTACAGCTTTTCAGAAATATCCTTAGGGAAAAAAGAAATCCCGTCTTGCAAGGTGGCGCAAAACGGGATTTCGAACTGAATCACAAAAACTTAAAGCGTACCGCGACGTTCTTGTTCGCGCTCAATCGCTTCGAATAAGGCTTTGAAATTTCCTTTTCCAAATGCACGCGCACCACGACGTTGGATGATTTCATAGAATAAGGTCGGACGATCTTCTACCGGTTTTGTAAACAATTGAAGTAAATATCCTTCATCGTCACGGTCAACCAAAATATTTAAGCGACGAATTTCGTTCATGTCTTCATCGATTTTCCCAACACGGCTTTCTAAATCATCGTAATAAGATTGTGGAACTTCTAAAAAATCAACACCACGACGGCGAAGTTCTCCTACGGTTTCGATGATGTTATCGGTTGCAACGGCAATGTGCTGAACTCCCGCACTATGATAAAAATCGAGGTATTCTTCTATTTGAGATCTCTTCTTGCCCTTAGCCGGTTCATTGATTGGGAATTTCACGAACTCATTTCCATTGGAAACAACTTTCGACATCAAAGCAGAATATTCGGTTGAAATATCCTTGTCATCAAACGAGATGATGATTTTGAAACCAAGTACTTCTTGGTAAAATTTCACCCAAGTATTCATTTCACCCCAGCCAACATTGCCTACACAATGATCAACGAACATTAAACCAACCGATTTTGAAGGAACAATTGGAGAAGCTTTTTGATAACCCGGCATAAACGCACCTGTATAGTTCTTTCGTTCTACAAAGGTATGGACCGTTTCGCCGTAAGTATAAATACTGGAAGTACGTACTTCTCCAAAAGCATCTGTTTTCGCTTCGAGAGGAGCGTGCATTTTAGCACCACGTTTCACGGTTTCTTCTAATGCTTTAGCAGCATCATCAACCCAAAGAGCCAAAACTTTTACTCCATCACCATGTTTTTTCACATGGTCAGCAATAGGGCCATCAGGCATTAATGAAGCGGTTAAAACTAAACGTATTTTACCTTGCTGTAAAACATAAGAAGCACGGTCTTTCACACCAGTTTCTGGACCTGCATAAGCAACGAGTTCATAACCCCAAGCACTTTGGTAGTAATAGGCTGCTTGCTTCGCATTTCCTACATAAAATTCAACATAATCGGTTCCCAAAAGGGGCAAAAAATCTTCTGTTGCTAATTTTGCAGCTTCAGGAGAAAGCGTTTGAGTAGTATTCATGGAATTGTTGTTTAGGTCTTATTCGTAATCAGGTTCCATCCACGAACGGAAATATTTTCCATCGTTGATTTTAAGTGCAGCTTCCGTAATCATGAGTGGTTTAAATGTATCCACCATCACAGCTAATTCTTGTGTCTCTGTTTTACCGATACTTCGCTCCATTGCTCCTGGATGTGGTCCGTGTGGAATTCCTGCTGGATGCAAGGTAAATTGTCCTTGAGAAATATCATTGCGACTCATGAAATCCCCATCTACGTAGTAAAGTACCTCATCCGAGTCGATATTGCTATGATTGTATGGAGCCGGAATGGAAAGTGGATGATAATCATACAATCGAGGAACAAACGAACATACTACAAAACCTTTCGTTTCGAAGGTTTGATGAACGGGAGGTGGCTGATGCACTCTGCCAGTGATGGGTTCGAAATTATGAATGCTAAAGGCATAGGGATAATTGTATCCGTCCCATCCAATCACATCAAATGGATGCGAGGCATACACATAGTGATGTAGCATTCCTTGTTTTTTCACCTTGATGATGAAATCTCCTTTTTCATCATGCGTTTCGAGATTTTCAGGGCGACGAATATCCCGCTCGCAAAAAGGAGAATGCTCTAACAATTGTCCAAACCAGTTGCGATAACGCTTAGGAGTATAAATAGGGGATGTAGATTCTAAGTAAAGAAGGCGATTGTTTTCATCGTTGAACTCAATTTGATAAATCATTCCGCGAGGAATAATTAAATAATCGCCATAACTAAATTCCAAAGTGCCAAGCATCGTTCTCAAACGACCCGATCCTTTATGCACAAAGAGCATCTCATCGGAATCGGCATTTTTGTAAAAATAGGTCGATACTGATTTTTTAGGTGCGGCAACTCCAAGAATTACGTCACTATTGACAAACAGAGGTGTTCTGCTTTCCAAGAAATCATCTGTAGGCGGCACATCAAATCCTACCAATCGCATCGATTTCATGTTTTTCTCAATCGCTACCTTAGGAGTGTAGTCAATGGATTCGCCAATAGACTTCACAATTGTAGGACGATGAATATGATACATTAAAGTCGACATCCCATCGAAACCAACGGTGCCGAATAGCTGCTCATAATAGATTCCACCTTCGGGTTTGTTATATACGACGTGGCGTTTAGAAGGGAATTTACCCAAGGAGTGATAAAACGGCATTTGTGATGATTTGTATTATGTATCACAAACGTAAAGGATTTCTTTTTTCCAAGCAAGCAAAAAATCACAACGGAATTTTGGCTTTACAACTCGAATCGGAATATAATTCTGTAAATGGATATTATTGCAAAATACAATACTGTTATTTGCCGCCCACTACTAAAGAATTAACAGCTCTAAACCCTTGGGCATGAATTAATACTTGGTAATTTCCTTTAGCTAAGTTGCTTACAGGAATTTCAATCAATTGTCCGGGATTTATATTCGAATATTTTTGCTCGTAAGCGATTTTACCAGAGATATCAATAATTGCTAATTCGGCATCTTTTAGGTTTTCTTTCAAATCGGGTTTGAGCCATGCTACTGTAGTTGCCGGATTCGGGAATACAGTAAAACTAGCTTTCTCTTTTGTGCCGGCTTCTTCAATACCAGTAATGTTAATCACGTAAATCTGAATCATGGCGGTATCGCTACACTCGTCGCGACCTGCTGTTAGCACAACCGGATAAACGCCTGCATCAGTAAACAGGTGGCTCACTTCCGACTCTCCCGAAACCATCATTCCATCACCGAAATTCCAGAAATAGGATTCGGCTCCCGCTGTTGTACTAGTGAAAACAACTTCTTCTTCCTCCATTTTCACTTCTGTGGCAGAAGCAATAAATGAAGCAGTAATTCCGCTGCCAGCCTGAACTTGAACCCATTCATCGGTTTCTAAAGAGCCTCCGTTCAAACTAAAATGAACTCGGTATTCATCGGCCTTTAGTTGACCAATAACCCAATTGCCTATTAATGCTGCTCGACTTCCAACTAAACTATCTGCCGATGAATAAACTTCTACATCCCAAGCTGTACTTGTTGGATTGTTCAGCGTTATTTGTCCATCACCACCTAAACAACCTTCTTTCAAAGCACTAACCTGAACTCCGGGGCGATAATGCAAAAAGAATCGTCCTTGAATGGTACCTGGTTCTAAAACTACCGTGTATTCGGGTTGCTGCCGAAGATTTTGAATGGTATGTGTGACTTTATCTTCCAAGAAAATCATAGCAGTCATCGGAAAATGAATTGCCTCTGACAAACGAATTTGGTGAGAACCACCTTGTCGAACGACTACATCTAAAGGAATAGAATCGGCTTGTTCGGTGGTATGACGGCCTTGGATAGCTAAGTTTAAAGAATCTTTTATTGAATACCAATAGCTCACTTGACCGCCTGGCTCCATTTTCATGGCATCTTTTCCATCTGTTGCTAGGTTCGAATTGGCTTGCTGCGAATAGTAAACGAGGGTTTCATCTGCTTTTCCATTTGAGCTAACACTCAATCGAATGAATGGAATGGTTTCAGGTACGCTTACCGAACGAACATTTGTCATATCAGCACGATGCGAATGATTTAACCGTAATGTGTCGGAACTAAAAGCACGAACGAAAAATGCTTCTTGCATTCCTATATATTGTGATGCTCCATTAATACCTAAACCTTCATTTGAACCTAAAGGAAGCCAAGTGGCGAATTGTCCAGTATATCGATCCGACTTAGGTAAAGTATGTATACTGCGACTGA
>JBIKOC010000053.1:0-7789 GCA_044358335.1 Flavobacteriales bacterium
TATGCTGAACGATTTTCTTTGTATTCGGTAGGAATTGCGTGCGCACCTAAAAAGGTTGCTCGAATGGTTAAATCAGTTGCATGGTTTAATCGTTTAATAACACGAAGCATTTTTAGTTCATCATCAACCGTAAGTCCGTATCCGCTTTTGATCTCCACTGCACCTGTCCCATAACCTTGAATTTCGAGAGCTCTTGTTAAGGCTTGCTCAAAAAGTTCATCTTCGGAAGTTGCTTGTAAACGACGCGCAGAATTCAAAATTCCTCCACCTCGACGGGCTATTTCTTCGTAGCTCAATCCGTGAATCTTATCTACAAATTCCGATTCTCGACTGCCAGCATAAACAATATGTGTATGACTATCGCACCAAGATGGAAACACAAATCCACCTTCAGCATCAATTACTTGTTCGATGCTAATTGGACAATTTTCCATTTCACCAAAGGAGTGTATCTCACCATCGATGACCAGTAGCCAAGCATTTTGGATAGTTGGTAATTCACTCATAGCTGCACCTTTTAAAACTGCTGGCGCCTCGGGACGAACTTGAACTAATTGACCAATGTTTTTGATGAGAAGGGTGGACATGGGGGTGATGTGCTAATGTGCTAATGTGCTGATGTGCTGATGTTAATGTGTTGATGTGTTGATGTGTTGATGTGTTGGTTAGTATGCCATTAGCACACTAACTAATCAGCACAATAGCACATCAATTACTCATATATAGATTTACAAAAACAGGTAAATGATCGCTATAGCCACCGAGGTAGTTTTTGCCGCCATAGGTGCGTTTTGTTTGCCAGTTGTTGAATTTCTCGTTTTTCTCGATTAGGAAATCGGGACGAAATGCTTGTGCTTGGTTGAAATATGTTTTTAACCCCTTTTCACCTTTAATTAGGGATGAGGAAACAATGATTTGATCGAGAAATCCCCACTCACCTTTATAGGGATGTGAACCTACATTTTCTCCTTTTTGCCATCCCATTAAGTTATAAAGTGCAGAACTCGAATTGCTAGTGTCGTTTTGAGCAGCTAGGGTTTCAGTTAAACTTTTATCGGAAGGATAATCGTTGAGGTCGCCCATGAGGAGAATGTTTGCGTTACGTTCGTTAAAGGCAATAGAATCGCAAACACGTTTGGCAGTTTGAGCGGCAAGGATACGTTTGGGTTCGGTTTCTTTTTGTCCACCACTGCGACTAGGCCAGTGATTGACTAAAATGCTCAAGGTTGATTTGTTGGGAAGCTCACCTTTAACATATAAGATATCACGCGTTGGTTTATCCATATCGCCTGGGAAAATGACTGGGTATTTGGTAATTTTTAGTGGTTTAAAACGACTGCTGCGATAGAGTAATGCGACATCGATACCGCGTTTGTCGGGTGAATCGAAGTGAGCGATGGAATATCCTAATTTGGATAAATCGGTTTTGGTGAGTAGAAAATCGAGGACGTTGCGGTTTTCGATTTCGGCCATACCGATCACATCGGGTAATTGTTTTTGTGCGCCAACAGCTTGAATGACTTGAGCTAAGTTTTTAAGTTTAGCATCGAGACGTTCGTTGGTCCAATTTGACTCGGAACCGGGTAAGAATTCTTGATCATCAATTTTAGGGTCATCTACTGTGTCGTATAGATTTTCGACATTGTAAAACATCACCCGAAATAGTTCTGATTTGCCTGATTTAGCTTGCTTTTGGTGGTTTTTACAAGCCGAATAGGTAAAGAGAATGATTAAACAAGTTGCACTAAGTAGAAGGATTTTTTTCATAGAAAATGGCTGCAAGCGAAGAGGGATTTTGGCTTAACGGGCGAGGCAAATACCGTGTATGGCCGAGCACGTGACGGCGGTTAAGGAACGAAAACGGCGGAAGCCCCACACTATTCTAAAGCTTTTAGTTTAGCTGCGCAAGTTAATGGCTTCGGGGTGAAATACATGGAATGTGAATGGTTTTCACGATTTCTTAACGAAGTATTCGGCAAATTGTCGGGCGAAATAGGTGATGATAATGTCGGCTCCTGCTCGTTTGATGGAAGTTAGGACTTCATTCATAGCTGCAGTTTCGTCGATCCAACCTTTTTCGGCAGCTGCTTTAATCATCGAATATTCGCCACTGATGTTATACGCCACAATGGGTAAACTACTATTCGCCTTGAGATCAGCTATGATATCGAGATACGCTAATGCTGGTTTAACCATGAGGTAATCGGCACCTTCTTCGGTATCGAGTTGAGCTTCGATGAGCGCTTCGCGACGATTTGCCGGATGCATCTGATACGTAAGCTTATTGCCATGTTTGGGAGCAGAATCGAGCGCATCGCGGAATGGACCGTAAAAGCAAGATGCATATTTGGCCGTGTAGCTCATAATTGCCACATCGGTAAATCCTGCTTTATCAAGTGCCTGACGAATGTATCCAACTCGTCCGTCCATCATGTCGCTTGGTCCAATGATATCGGCACCTGCAGCAGCTTGAGCAACCGACATTTTTCCTAACACATCGAGTGTTTCATCGTTGAGGATGATACCATTTTCGTAGATGCCATCATGTCCATCGCTACTGTATGGATCCATTGCGACATCAGTAGTTACGGAGCAATCTGGAAGTGCTCTTTTAAAAGCTTGTATGGCTTTTAGATAGAAGCAATCGGGATGATAGCTCCAGGTGGCGTATTTGTCCTTTTTAGATTCGTCGATTGCTGGAAATAGAATGAAATTCCGAATTCCAAGTGAGCTGCATTCGGCAGCTTCTTTCACTGCCAAATCGATGCTCCAACGGAAAACGCCGGGCATGGAAGCGATTTCAACTTTCTGATTTTCTCCATCTATGAGGAAGAAAGGTAAAATAAGTTGTGATGGATGAAGTCGTGTTTCCTGAATCATGCTGCGAACAGCTTCAGAACGACGGTTTCGGCGAGGGCGACGAGTATTAAGTTGCATGCTGCAAAGATGGGAAAGGGAATTGGCCTTCGACAAGCCAGGCACAAAAAAATGTTTTAGTTCAAAGTATAGATTACAAAGGGAAAAGTACAAAGTAGGCCATGCATAAAATAGGTTTACTTAATACTTGATACTCATTTAAGCAGTATTTTTTCAGGGTCTAATTCAAGACAAAGATGAATATTCTTAGCCATCCCGGATTTAAGAAACTTGAGGACAGTTCGATTTATGAAAGTTGGGTTGATAAAGCTCAAAAGCCATATGGTTTTTCAATTGAAGAATTGAAGCTTATAAAATCGGACGTGTATTTACTCGAAGGTGAAAACGACCTTTTATTTCCCAATCAAAAATCGATTGCGCAAGCAAAATCTGGACTAGTTGGATTAAAAGATGTTAAAGTTTTGACATTAACTGAACATGGCATCGAGTGTTCGAAAAAATCCATGAATCAGATTATTAGTTGGTTACATCCAAATTAAGAAAGAATCTCTCCCCGTGTTATGATAAGTCTGTTTTTCTTTCTGTTCTTTTGGCACGAAAGCGCAATTAAATACGTTTTGATTTTTTTGATCCATGAAGCGAAAACTACTCAGTCGCCCTTTTCTAATTTCGTACGCTGTTGTTTTTATACTAATAGCTTGGTTTGTCCTTAGTGGAGAAGCAGCTGGAGAGAAGCAATCAATTTTTGCGGAAGTTCAGTCAGGAGAGTTTGAAATAACCGTCACAACCACCGGTGAAATTAGAGCTAAAACACAAACCGATATTGATGCCCCCGGTCCAGAAATGCGTGAAGCGGGACTATGGAATGGGACGAAGATTGAGGATTTAGTAGCAGAAGGAAAAGTGGTGAAGGCCGGTGATTTTGTCGCATCGTTGGACAAATCGGCATTGATGACGAAGCTTCAAGAAGTGAGTTTGGAGTTTGATAAAAAGAATTCAGAATTAAAGCAAGCCCGACTCGATACGTCTATCACGTTGAGAGATGCACGCGATGAGTTATTGAACTTGAAATCGGCCAAAGAAGAAGCGCGATTGGAATTAGAGCAAAGTGCGTATGAAGCGCCTGCTATTCAGCGTCAGAAGCAATTAGCTCTCGAAAAAGCTGATCGTAATTACACTCAAAAAGTAGATAATTACAAAACCAAAGTGGAGCAATCGGCAACCAAAGTGGCTATTATTCACGCCGATATGATGAAAGCCCAAAACAGCTTGGAGCGCGTGAATTCATTGCTTCAGAAAATGGTCATTACTGCACCCAAAGACGGAATGGTGATTTATGTGAAAGATTGGAATGGGAAAAAGAAAGGTGTTGGAAGTACCGTCAGTCCTTGGGAATCGGCTGTTGCAACTTTACCCGATTTACGTGAAATGCAAGTGCTCACTTATGTAAACGAGGTGGATATCCGCAAAATTAAAGTGGGCCAAGCGGTGAGCATTAAATTGGATGCTGAACCGGAAAAACGCCTGAGAGGTGTTGTCGTGCAAGTAGCCAATATTGGGGAACAGCGACCTAATCAAGATTCAAAAGTTTTTGAAGTGGTAATTGATGTGTTAACGAAAGAAGCCAGTCTTAGACCATCGATGACGACAAGTAATATCATTCATATTGATGCTTATAAGGGTGTTGTGTCGGTTCCATTGGAAGCGATTACCACAGAGAAAAAGCATTCTTATGTATGGGTGAAAGAAGGTGGAAGTTATCGGAAACAAGAAGTTCGCGTGGGGGCTGTGAATGACATGGCTGCCATGGTGTATTCAGGATTGAAAGCCGATGAAACTGTTTATTTAACGGTTCCCGCCGATACATCGGGATCCGAATTAATTAGAACAGACAGTACAGTAAAAGTACCTCTTCCTTTTATTGATAAAAAAGAGCAGGAAGCATTGCAAAATCACATTAAGAACAGTGCTCCGCCCGACAAACATTCGGCAGATGAAGAAGGTGGAATGATGATGATTATTGAATAAGGCGCATGGAACTAGAGCGTTTTATATTCAACTTTAAAATTGGTGCAGAGGCATTAATTGCCAATCGTTTTCGGGCAATTCTAACTTCCCTAGGAATAATCTTTGGAGTTGCTGCAGTGATTGCGATGCTTGCCATTGGTGCTGGTACCGAAAAAGAAATTATTGAGCAAATCAAACAGATTGGTTCGAATAATATCGTCATCAAATCGCGGGTCGAGAAGAAAAAACAAATGGAAGATGATCCAGCTATTCAGGCTAAACAAGAAAATGGGAAGTATAGTCCCGGATTAACTTTAGCTGACGCAGCGAATATTCTTCAAACTATTCCTAATGTCAATTTTGTTAGCCCTGAAATAGAATCCGAAATGCAATTTTATTCGGAGGGATTAATCACCAGTGGGAATTTAATAGGTATTACAAATCATTATTTTGAAACAAACAATTTATTGGTCAACGAAGGTTTGATGTTTTCGGATGATCAACTAGCTAATTCAGCACCAGTATGTATTATTGGCAGAGGTGTTAAAGCAAAACTATTTTCTAAAACCGAACCCATTGGACAAAGATTGAAGTGTGGAGGAGTTTGGTTAACAGTTGTTGGAGTTTTGGAGAATAGAGATGTGAGTCAATCAACCTCGCAAAAACTCTCCATACGAAATGTGAATACTGAAGTATATATACCAGTGAGATCGATGCTCATGCGATTTATCAATCGATCAAATGTAACTGTTGCTGATATCAAGCGAGCCAATCAGCAGAGTATGGATGATGATGGAGGGCAGCAAAAACAGGTAGTTGATGAGAATTATCATCAAATAGATCGAATGATTGTTAATGTAGAAGATAGCAAGCAGATTACTGCTTCGGTTGAATTGATAGAAAAGATTTTGAGGCGTAGGCACAATGAAGTTGATGACTACGAAATTCAAGTTCCTGAACTTTTACTCAAGCAAGAACAGCGAACCCGGAAATTATTCAATATAGTATTGGCTGTAATTGCTGGTATTTCGTTGCTTGTAGGAGGAATTGGAATTATGAATATTATGTTAGCCTCAGTATTAGAGCGAACCAAGGAAATTGGATTGCGTCTATCAATTGGAGCTCGTCGTAGAGATATCGTATTTCAATTTATCGCAGAAGCGGTGATGATAAGTTTAAGTGGTGGATTGTTAGGCATCGTCATGGGAATTATTATCAGTATTCTGATTGAAAAAATAGCTGGAATTCAAACCATAATATCAGGAGCGTCGGTCGCGCTATCGTTTGTCGTATCCGTTTCGGTTGGGTTATTATTTGGCATTTTCCCAGCTAAACGAGCTTCTGAACAAAGTCCAATGGAATCGTTACGATATGAATAAAAAACTTCTTATTTGTTTATTGGTTTTGCTAACGAGAGGTTTAGCTGCTCAGTCTTTACTTAGTTTGCAAGATGCAATCAGACTTGGTATGGAGAGCAGTCCAATTGGCAAACAAATTCGGGCCTCATACGAAAGTAATCGATGGCAATTTAAAGCAGCTCGCGCGAGTCGTTTACCACAATTGAGTTTATCGGGTTCTGCTCCTGGTTATACTAGAAGAATTAATCAAGTATTTCAACCCGATGGATCTTTTGTATTTGCGCCTGTTCAACAAGCTTTTTCAAGTGGAAATTTGTCGTTAAGCCAAAATATTTTAGCTACTGGTGGAATATTAAGTGTAGGAAGCGGCTTTAGTCGTGGTGATATTTTTAGTGGTATTAATTCCACATTTTACCAATCTAATCCATTGGCTATTAATTTATCACAACCATTAGTTCGTTTCAATAGTATGAAATGGCAATGGAAGCAAAATCAACTTCAAATGAATATGGCTTCTCGACAACAAGTGGAGAACCTGGAAGATTTGTCCATTACTATAACTCAGCGCTATTTCGACTTATATACAGCACAGCTTCAGCTTCGGAATGCAGAACTCAATCAAGCTATAAACGATACAATTTATAAAATAGCCAAAGGGCGATATGGAGTGGGTAAAATTGCAGAGAATGAGTTATTACAAGTTGAATTAAGTTATACCAATGCTCGCAATGAGGTTGAAAAACAAAAGTTAGGTATATCACTCGCCGAACGTCAATTAGAATTATTAGTCGGTCGAACTGTGAAAAGTAATGAAGTGAGCCCTCCATTAGAAATTCCTGATATCAATCCTGATCCACTACTTGCCGTTTCTGAAGCGAAGAATAATCGGAGTGATTTAATTGGTTGGCAGATGAACGAGAATCAAGCTCAACGAGCATTTCGAGAAGCTCAGTTAAGTCGCCGATTATCGGCCGATATGAATATTAGTTATGGTCTAAATCAAACGGGAAGTACATTTGACGCTTCAACCAAGAATCCTCTCGAATCTCAATTTGCAGGAATTAACTTTACAATTCCTTTAGCTTCGATGGGAGCAAATCGGGCATTACAAAAATCGGCTCAATACAACCTTGAGGCTCAACGTGAACAGAATCAAAATAATATCAATAATCTTGAACAAGAAGTTTATGCTTCTTCCTTACAGTTTCTTCAGTTAAAATCAAGTTTGAAGATTTCTTCCAAGGCCGATACAATTGCTCAAAAACGGTATGAAGTTGCTCGTAATCGCTATCGAATTGGGACTGTAGACATTACCAATTTGCTCATTGCACAAAATGAGAAAGATCAAGCATTGATAACCTATGTAAATACCCTACGTGATTTTTGGGTAGCATATTTTCGACTTCGAAGACTGACTCTCTATGATTTTGAGAATAAAGTTCGACTAGTTACCGAGACTTCATACTAGTTTAATGATTCATACTAAGGTTTAATTTTAACCCATAAAAATGCGCTATCTTGAAATCGAATTTTGCGACATCAAGTTC
>JBIKOC010000126.1:0-5629 GCA_044358335.1 Flavobacteriales bacterium
GCTTTAAGAAATTCAAAACCATCCATATCGGGCATTCGAATATCAAGGAAAATATAGTCGGGTAAAATATTTAAACGAGAACCTTCTTCTAGGAAAAATAAGGCGTCACGCGCAGAAGGTTGTGCAATTACTTCATCCGACAATCCACTTTGCTTTATGACCCGAGTATTAATAAAGACATCAATTGAATTATCTTCTATAATCAAAACTGAATTAACCTTTTTCATGGAATCCAATTTTTCGGTTTACGACTGAATTCAAGGGTAAAATGACTTTAAAAGTTGTTCCTTCATTTACGCGTGAACTAACTTCGATTGAGCCATTAAGTTTTTTGATGGTTTCTTTAACAATGTATAATCCGAGACCAGATCCAGCGCTTGTGTCGGAGGTCCGATAGAACATATCGAAAATTTTATCGATGTGCTGATCATTTATTCCTAAGCCATTATCACTCACGGTAATTTCTACTTGACTACCATTGAGTTTAGATTCAACAAAAACCTCAGGCTTTCGAGCTGGGTGCCGATATCTTATGGCATTAGCTAAGAGATTATTCAAGATTATTTGAATCCGGTTTCTGTCGCTAGGAAATACGCTTCTATCTTGAACATGAATGAGATCGTTAATCTTGTATTCGGAGGTATCTAAATAGCGTAGATTATTGATTACATCATCTACGATTGGTTTGATCCGAACGGGCTCAAAGGCAATCTCGGTGCGATTATTACGAGAGTAAGCAACAATATCACGAATGGTATTATCGAGTTTAAGAATGCTCTCTTCCATCAAAGCAACTAAGTGAAAAGTGCCATCGTCTTTGACTTCTTCTCGCATCAAATTAAGCAAACCAAGAACGGATGTTAGCGGAGAACGAAGGTCATGTGAAGCAGAATAGACAAAACGATCAAGTTCGAAGTTGATTTTCTCGAGTTCCTTGTTTTTTTCTTGAAGTTGAGAAACACTATCACCCGAAATGTCGGGTAAAATAACAGGAGTTACTTCTCGATTTTTCTTGATACTGTGACGTTTCAAGAAGGAGCCGATGATTAATGGAAGACCATCTGTTTCGGCAAATCGAATTAACAAATCGGCACCTTGAGTTATAGCTGAAACAGTACTTTCTTCATCAGAAATAAGAATGAAAATAACTTCTGGGCTATGTTGACGAAGTCGTCGAGCGCATTCTTGCCAACTTAAGTAGTTGGGATTACCCACATAAACAGCGATATGAATTCCAAGTTCAATTTGTGTAGTCAATTGAATATCGCTTGTAACGAAATTCAAATTGAACGCACCATTGAGCGGGATAAAAGCCTTTTTAAGAAGTTCGGCACCGGAACTTTCTTCTTCAGGTAATATTAGATGTAAAGGGACCGAATGCATCAGGAATTGCTCTATTACGAATTAACACTTTTTCTTCCGAATGCCGAAATGCTTTCTGTAATGAATTCTTTACAAGAAATAGAAATCAAATTTTAGATCGATTCTTACCAGGTAATTAGAGAAGTGTATTTGGGGATGTTGCTGTATATGCATGATTTTCAAGACACTAAATAAATCGACGGGCATTTTACCTCCATATACTTACACATGCAAGATTCGGGTGATTGCAATCAGGCTATTGGGTAACTGATACTGGCTTTTCAGAGTATGATAACTACTTATGAAAGCAAAGTCCACATATTCAAAATCCGCATCCTGCCTGAGAATCCTGCAAAGGTGTTTAGGAGGGTTGATATTGGTGTTAGGATTTCAGTCGGTTGATGCTCAGCAATTGCCTACATACCAACAAAATGGAACGAAACGCTATCGGATTACAGCTTATAAATTATCGAATGCATCCACCAGTAGTTTATCAAATATAGCTGAAGCAACACCCAAGCCTACCATGTATATTCCTAGTGCATTTACACCAAATGGAGATGGCATTAATGATTTTTTTGGAGTAAAGGCTGAGGGAATTAAACTATTCAAACTGCAAATCTTCAATCGTTGGGGCGAGTTAGTATTTGAATCGGACGACATCACCAATTTATGGGATGGAACATTTCAAGGCGAAAAAATTACAAGTACAGATGTATATGTATACCAAGTAAAAGCGATCGGACTAAACGACAAACCACTTCCTGAAGAAAAAGGACGGGTGACTTTAGTAGCAGATGGCACTGTTGACAACTGATAAAGCGTGATATGAAGATAAACTTTTACACCAACTATTTACGTATACTGACACTTGTTGTATGGCTTCTGTCGTTCAACACAGCATCGCTTTTGGCACAAACACCATCGGCAGGGTTTACTGTTTCTGCTGTTCAAGGATGCGCGCCGTTCAGTGTAAACTTTACCAATACATCTACTGGAGCATCCTCCTATCTATGGAATTTTGGTAATGGCAATTTTTCAACTCTTCAGAATCCAAATAATGTTTATGTAAATTCAGGAACATATTCAGTTTCACTGATTGCTATAGCTGCAAATGGGCAACGAGATACGCTAACTCAGTCTAATTACTTAACAGCTCTACCAGGACCAATTGTTCAATTCACTGTATCTGAAATAGATGGATGTATTGAGCAAACAAACTTTGCATTTACAAATCAGTCGACTGGAGCAATTAGTTATTTCTGGGATTTTGATGATGGAACTTCTTCACTTCAAGCAAATCCAATAAAGACTTATAGTCAGCCTGATAATTACAATGTTTCATTGATGGCAACCAATTCGATTGGGTGTAGTACAGTTTATAACCTACCTCAAACGATAGTTGTTCACGATCTTCCTATTGCAACCTTTACAGCAAACTCTACAATAACTTGTGACCCTGCGATTCCGTTTGTATTTATTCCTGAACAAGCGAATGCTAGTTCTTATCTCTGGAATTTTGGAGATGGAACAACATCAACTCAAGTAAGTCCAACTAAAACCTATACTACACCAGGGGTTTACACAGTTAGTTTAGTTGTATCGAATAGTTTTGGATGCACAAAAACGTATTCTCAAACAAACTACATTACAGTACATACTCCAGTTAGCCCTCAGATAAGTTGCAATACGACCAGTGGTTGCGTACCAGTAAGCAATTCATTTTCGACGAATATAAATAACGCAACTTCATATGCATGGAATTTAGGTAATGGGCAAACATCTTCTATAGCAAACCCATTTGGGAATTATACTATTGCTGGAATATTTTCTCCATCACTTACTGTTACAATGGCAAATGGGTGCAGTTATACTTCGACTGCTACAAATTTAATTACTGCACATGCGCTTCCTAATCCTCAGTTTACACTTACCAATACAACTGGTTGCCCTCCTTTAACAGTCCAAACAAATAATACAACTACTGGTGCGACGAGCTATTTATGGCAATTCTGGGATGCTCCAACCTCTACTCAGGCTCAACCAAGTCATACCTATTTAAACTCAGGTGTATATGCGGTAAGACTAATTGCAACTTCAGCAGCAGGGTGTACTAATTCTTTAATGATTAATTCAGCAGTGAATGTGGCAGGTCCAATTGCACAGTTTTCAGCTACTGATACAATGGGTTGTCCTCCTTTTACAGCCCAATTTACTAATACAACTATAGGAGCGACGTCCTATTTATGGAAGTTTGGAGATGGAACTACTTCAACACAAAACAACCCTGTTCATATTTACCCTCAAATAGGAGAATATGACGTAACGCTTATAGCTTCTAATGGAGTTGGATGTTCTGATACTTTACATTTGAACGATTACATTGATGTAAATTATGAGCAAGCTATTTATACACCCCCACCTGCTATTTCAGGGTGTGCTCCTTTTGGAACTTCATTCTCAATTAACCCTCAACCAGGAGTAACTTACTTATGGGATTTTGGGGACGGGACTACTTCAAGTGTCTTCAATCCTAACCATGTTTATACAGAACCTGGTACCTATGTAGTTTCGCTACTAGTAAATGACGGAACGCCTTGTTCAACTATTTACCCTAATTACCAAACTGTTATTGTAGAAGGAATACTACCAAGTTATATGGTAGAAATTGATATTTGTCCTCCTTTTGCAGTTACATTTACTGATACTGCAAGTGATGCTGTTTCCTGGCTTTGGGATTTTGGTGATGGAACAACTTCTACCGCGGAGACTCCAGAACATGTTTTTGCGAACAATTACAACCATCACGTTAGTTTAACCACTACAACAGCTTCTGGTTGTGTATACTCATATATTGGTTTCAATTCGGTGAACTTTGAATCAACAATGGCAACTTTCACCAGTTCATATGTGCCAGGACCATTTCCACAAACAGTTCAATTTAATTCTACCAATCCTGCTGCAATTGGTTGGAATTGGAATTTTGGAGACGGAACAACTTCTACAGAAGAAAATCCATCTCATGTCTATCAAACCGATGGTAATTATCTAGTTTATCTAACGATTGAAACACCTGAGTGTAATCTGTCTTCAACTGGCCCTGCATTTCAAGAAGAAGCAGTAGCAATAGATCAGGATTCAGCAAGTGGTGGATCTTTCCCAAATGAAAGTGAAACATTGGTTGATCCTTTACGCGGATGTGCTCCTATCAATGTACGTTTCTATAAACAGGATGTTAGCCACTTTGTACTAAACTGGTTTTTTGGTGATGGTTCTTCCTCTGATCTCCAGAATCCATCTCACCTATATACCAATCCAGGAATTTACTCTGTCTATTATGTAGCTAATACTCCCTATGGGATTGATACATTTCAATATCAGCAATCAATTTTACTCGGTGGAGGATTGCCCGACTTTACCATGTCTCAGGAAAGTTTTTGTGAATATTCCGAAATCAGCGTGAGTCCTGTTAATCCTAATGTGTATGAATCAATCCGTTGGACTTATGGTGATGGTGGAGCAGATTCTACTTTTCAAGCAAGTCATAATTTTTTAAATGGAAATACGGCATACACTATCTTGATGAATGCGGTTGATACGCTAGGATGTCGTTCTTCTCGAATGAAGAGTGTTCAACTTAGTCCTCCAATTCCTCTTATAACTTATCCAATAGTTGTTTGTCATGACACGGTCGATTTTACAAACAACATGGCAAATATTCCTGGATATAGTTTTCATTGGGATTTTGGGGATAGCACATACTCAACGGAAGCTTTACCACAGCATTATTACACCGAAGATGGGATTTATACCATTACTATTACTGTGACTCATCCATCGGGATGTATTATATCAACAGTGCTAAGTCATTCAATAACAGCCGCAGTACCTGAACTTAGTTGGCATATAGATGGGCCCCAAGAAGGTTGCGCTCCTCTTACAACCACTTTTGTGAATACAGGAGAAGGAAACGTTGCTTGGTATTGGGATGGAGGAGGGTCAAATTTAGGCTCTTGGAATGGAACTTACTATGGTGGACCTGTTACAAAGACATATTCTACACCTGGTATATATGGTTTATATCATAGTATATATAGTACATTAGTAGCTGGATGTTATTATCAAGAATACTTCCCCAACGTAATCACTGTTCATGGTGCAAGTGCTGATTTTAGCTTTACCCAATCCGGACTTTGTGTGCCATTTACAGCTCAGTTTACTGATTTAAGCCCTGATGCTGTTTCTTGGTTATGGGATTTTGGTAATG
>JBIKOC010000054.1:0-7682 GCA_044358335.1 Flavobacteriales bacterium
CGACACAGTCAAAACTCAATTAGTTGTTTACGAATTGCCTCATGTTGAGGTTATAAGTGCTCAAACTTCCATCTGTGCTGGAACATGTGCAGAATTTTCAGCTGCAAATGTTCCAGGAGGAGCTTATGTATGGAGTGATTCACAAAATAGTATTCATACCGGACAATCGGTTAGCTTTTGCTATGATGATGCAGCAAATGTTGGAATAACGCTACAAGTAACAGATGGACATGGATGTGTAAATCAATGGAATGCGGATTCGTATTTAACTGTTCATCCACTTCCTGAAATTGGTTTTGAAGCAGAACAATACACAATACCCTTGTTAGAAGCTTTGGTGCATTTTGAAAATACAAGCACGGGAGCATTGAGTTATATCTGGAATTTTGATCCTAGAACGGATGAACAAACAAGTAACGATTTTTCACCTTCCTATCAATTCACAGAAATTGGAGAGTATCCAGTTTCACTCATTGCAATAAATGAATTTGGATGTTCGATAGAACTCCAAAAAACTATACTAGTTACCGAAGATTTTGCAGTCTATTTTCCGAGTGCATTCAATCCTAATAACGATGGCTCCAATGATCGGTTTTTACCTGTTGGAGTCGGCATTCAATCTACAGGATTTAGCATGCAGATTTATAATCGCTGGGGAAATCTGGTATACGAAACGAAGAGTTTGTCGGAAGGTTGGGATGGGAATTATGAATCAACAACTAGTCAAGGTGAATCTGCTTCAGAGGTTTTTGTTTGGCAAGTAAGTTTAACCGACTTCAAAGGACTTGTTCGGGATTATAGAGGCTCGGTAACGCTTATCCGTTGATGTTAGCGCCCGACTTCACAAATAAATCGTACATCACAATTCCGGCACAAACCGAAATATTAAACGAGTGTTTCGTTCCAAATTGAGGTATCTCAACCGCTTGGTCGGCTAATGGTATGACATCATCCGAAACTCCTTCAACTTCATTCCCAAAAACTAAAGCAATTGGTCCATCGGGAAGATAATCCTGCAAAGGAATGCTTCCAGTTGTTTGCTCAATCAAAACAATAGTAAAACCATCTTTTTTGCAAGCTTCAACGGCTTCTTTGGTTGATTCATAATAACTCCAATCGACCGTTTCGGTTGCTCCTAGCGCAGTTTTATGAATTTCTCGATTCGGTGGAACAGCCGTTATGCCACAGAGCAGTATTTTTTCTACCGCAAAGGCATCCGCGGAGCGAAAAACAGAACCGATATTATGCGCACTCCGCACATTATCAAGCACTATTCTGAATGGTCGTTTTTTACTTTGACGGAAATCCTCGGGATGCTTCCGGTTTAATTCGGTAATGCTTAACTTTCGCATGGTTCTGAGATGGGACCAAATTACACCAAATCCCTTTGAAAGCAGCAAAAACAGTCGATGCAAAAGGCGTCGTGGAGACTCCTTTGATGAAACAGTACAACGAAATCAAGGCGAAATACCCGGATGCGTTGCTATTATTTCGTGTAGGAGATTTTTACGAAACCTTCGGAGAAGATGCTGTTCGTGCTGCTGGGATATTGGGAATTGTACTCACACGTCGAGCAAATGGTGCAGCTCAATACATCGAACTAGCCGGTTTTCCTCATCATTCGCTCGATACCTATTTACCAAAATTAGTTCGCGCTGGATTGCGTGTGGCAATTTGTGACCAACTCGAAGATCCCAAAGCCACTAAAACCATCGTTAAACGAGGCGTTACCGAATTAGTAACACCTGGGTTATCAAGTAGCGATAAATTGCTCGACTACCGCAGCAATACATTTTTAGCAGCTGTAGTGCCAGGGAAAGATGAAGTTGGATTGGCTTTTCTCGACCATTCCACCGGTGAGTTTATGATTGCTCAAGGTAAACCCGCCTATGCCGAAAAGCTTATCCAGAATTTTCAACCGGGCGAAGTTTTAATGCCTAAAACTGCTGCGAAAGGTTTTAAAGAAATTCACGGAGAACGCTTTTTCTCCTACCCACTCGACGAATGGATTTTTCAAGAAACCTATTCTCGTGAATTACTTCAAAAGCAGTTCGATACCATTTCACTCAAAGGTTTTGGGGTGGAAGGAATGCCTTTGGCAATTATTGCTGCAGGTGCTTGTTTACACTATCTGAACGAAACCAATCACGATAAAACAGCTCACATCACGGCTGTTTCGCGTATCGAAGAAGATAAGTTCATGTGGTTGGATGGTTTTACCATTCGTAATCTGGAGCTTTTCTCTTCAGCTTATGAGCAAGCCATGACCTTATTCGACGTCATCAATCATACGCTTACACCTATGGGAGCGCGTATGCTGAAACGTTGGTTAGCATTGCCGCTCAAAGATCTTCGCCCAATACAAGATCGTCTTCAATTGGTCGATTTGTTAAGACATACACCCGAATTAGCTGCTCAATTATCTGAATCGCTTAAACAAATTGGAGATC
The DNA here is from genome assembly GCA_044358335.1 of Flavobacteriales bacterium. Taxonomy (GTDB): domain Bacteria; phylum Bacteroidota; class Bacteroidia; order M30B66; family M30B66; genus CALQRR01. The sequence continues at coordinate 2,451 of JBIKOC010000054.1, forward strand.
TCGAACGAATCATTGCTAAAGTTGCGGTTCAACGCGTTAATCCGCGTGAGTTAAAGCAATTACAACGTTCGCTATATGCCATTGCAGAAGTTCAGCAATATTGTGCTTCGAGCGTTGACCCACTTTTGCAACGAATTGGAGAACAACTCAATCCTTGTTTGCTCATTCGTCAGCGCATCGAAAACGAAATTTCGGATGAAGCTCCTGTTGCTCTTCACAAAGGAGATGTGATATGTGATGGTATTGATTCAGAACTCGACGAATTACGTGATATCAAACGTTCCGGAAAAGACTACCTGCTCAAGATTCAGCAACGCGAAATCGAAGCAACGGGAATTACTTCACTTAAAATTAGCTTCAACAACGTGTTTGGGTACTATCTCGAAGTAACCAATTCGCATAAAGATAAAGTTCCAGAGACCTGGATTCGTAAGCAAACATTGGTCAATGCTGAACGCTACATCACTCCCGAAATCAAGGTTTTTGAAGAGAAAATTCTAGGTGCCGAAGATCGCATCGCAGTAATTGAATCGCGCTTATACCAAGAACTGTTATCTGCAATAGCTGAGTACATTCAACCCATTCAGCACAATGCTTTCTTATTAGCTCAAATCGATTGCCTCCGTGGTTTTGCCGATTTAGCCGAACGAAATAACTACTGTCGCCCCGAAGTAAACGAAGGCTTTGCACTCGAAATCACCGAAGGTCGCCATCCCGTTATTGAAAAGCAATTAGGTATTGGAAACGAGTATGTGTCGAACGACGTACTGCTCGATCCCGATGGTGTGCAATTGATGATGATAACAGGCCCCAACATGTCGGGTAAGTCGGCATTACTGCGCCAAACAGCCTTGATAACTATCTTGGCTCAGATAGGTTGTTTTGTTCCCGCCAAAGCTGCAAAAATCGGATTGGTCGATAAAATCTTCACACGAGTTGGAGCTTCCGATAATATTAGTAGCGGAGAATCCACATTCATGGTGGAGATGAACGAAACAGCTTCAATCCTCAATAATCTCAGCGATCGAAGCTTGATTTTACTCGATGAGATTGGCCGTGGAACCAGTACTTACGATGGAATTTCCATTGCTTGGGCTATTGCTGAATTTCTTCATGAACAACCTGTCAACCGCGCCAAAACACTATTTGCAACCCATTATCACGAATTAAACGATATGGCGGCTCGTTTTCCGCGCATTCGAAACTTCAATGTGTCGGTCAAAGAAGTCAACCAGAAAGTCATTTTCCTAAGAAAACTCAAAGAAGGCGGTTCTAATCACAGCTTTGGTATTCATGTGGCTAAAATGGCAGGAATGCCTCGTAAATTGGTCGATAGAGCTACCGAAATTTTACTCGAACTTGAGAAGCTGCATCGCAAAGGTGAAGCGAATGTTTCTCCCAAAGTTCCCGATTCGCTTCAAACAGGAATGCAACTTAGTTTCTTCCAATTGAACGATCCGGTGCTCGAAAACATCAAAGATGAACTCGAAAAAACCGATATCAATAACCTTACACCCATGGATGCGCTTTTAAAACTCAACGAAATCAAGCGTTTACTAGGCGGATAAGAAAAATACACGAAAATGTTTTGGTGAAAACGATTTTATTTTACTTTTGCCATCCCCTACGCGAAAGTAGCTCAGTTGGTAGAGCACGACCTTGCCAAGGTCGGGGTCGCGGGTTCGAATCCCGTCTTTCGCTCTAAAGCCTCCAAAATCTGGAGGCTTTTTTATTTCTTTTTTTGGGCGTGCCCTCGGTAAAAACCTCGGTCATGCTTTCCATGGCTACGCTTCGCTCCAGCCCTTCGGGCATTTCGGCTTCGCCTCATCCATTTCCATCATTCACGCAGAATCTAGTTCCTAATGAACTTAAAGGTGAAACCTTGATTGGTCGTGCTTCTTTTTGAATTATTACCTGTTTGATTCTGTAATTCAGTTACATGAAGAAAATACATTCCACTTGCTAAAGAAATCGGTTCAATCCTTATTATTCCTTGTCCATCCTGTTGAGCTGAACCTTGAACCATCATTCTTCCACTTACATCAAAAAGTGAATAGTAATAACGTTCTGTATTTTCAGGTAATCCACTAATTCTCCATTCATTTGGTAGGCACTTAATTAACGGGTTGGATTGATTTTCTCTAAGCCCAACTGTGCCAATCACAATGCTATTCGAAAGCTCCGATGAACATCCATTGGGATCAATCCATTGTACCGTAAAACTTCCAGTGGAAGTAATTACTAATGAGTCGTTCGTTTCACTTGCAATCGGCTCGCTATCTAAAAACCAATTAAACGTGCCTGGTAAATCTCCTTCTACCACAAGCAATCCACCCGTTTGAAAAATAGTAGGCGTTGCAGGTAAGTTGTTTACTTGAATACTTATCGTATCTGTTTTGCTACAACCTGCTGTATTGGTTACAGTTAACACATAACTCACATTTTGGTCTGGAGATGCAATTGGCTGTGGATTCGATGGGTTATCGAGTCCATTTGTTGGAAACCAAGTAAATGAATCAGTTATCAAGGAACCAATCTGAACTGTTTCTCCTAAACAAAGCGACGTATCATTCCCGGCATAAGCAACAGGCGATTCTGCCACTGATAGCGATTGTGATAAAGTATTGATAATAGGATTCGCGCAGGTTAAACTGCTGCTGATAGAAACAGCGATCAACGTATTTAAACTCAGTGTATCCAACACTATTGTGTGTGATTCTAAAGAGATGGGCAATCCATTCAAGGACCATGTAAAGGTTGGACTAGTACCTAAACCATCTCCGCTAATACTTGCAATAACTGGATCGGATCCACAGATACTTTCGGGGCTAACTTCCAAGGAAACAAAGGGTGTAACCGAAGTGCGTATATGAACCGGATAACCATTGTCGGGAGCTACCATAGTCGGTGAAACACAAACTACACGAATTCGGTAGTTATCACCATTAATTCCATTAGGCAATGTGCAGGTAATAATACCTGAAGGATCTGTTTGAGGAGATTGAAGTGAATAGGTTCCAATAACAGTTGGAGAGCTAAAATCCCCTGAACTGTTACTCAATTCTACATTCATCACATTACTATTGTATAGTAATCCTGCTGCATTGTAACCCACAAAAATCCTGCTACCTGAACAGAATATCGAATCTTGCAAATAGGTACGAAGCATTTCCTCAGGCTTCAAAGTATGCAGCACATTACTAATTCCTCCTGTACAATAACCGTATTGCTCGTTAGGTAGTTCAATCGCATCCACTCCACCATTATTTGCTAAACAATAGGTCGATTGTGATCCTACAACCGTTCCGCCATTTAGGGTAAAATACTGACTATTCAGTCTGGCAAAATATCCTATCGAATCAGTGAAAAATTGCATTTCTTGAATTTCGGCATTGGTATTATCCGAAGGAAAAACACGTCTCCATATCTCACCACCATCAACCGTTTTGTACATACGACCAAATGTTCCAGCAGCATAAGCAACGTTTGCACTCGTCATCCAAACATCATTAAAATCAGAAGTGCTTAGAATACTGTCATTCTTCAGTTCCCAGCTCAATCCTCCATTTACCGTTTTAAAAACCGCATAGTCCGAAACCGTCATTCCTATATTTCGGTTAAGAAAGTGTATTCCACGCAAGGGTAACAGCGAATCAACAGCAACTGTGGTCCATGATAATCCAGCATCTTGCGTTTTAATTACCATTCCATTTCCTCCCGAAGAATAGGCAACTAAAGAATCAACTTCCACCATATCGAGTAACGTTTCGGTTGTGCCTGTTGGTATTGAAGTCCAGCTCCAACCCGAATTAGTCGAACGCAGAATAGTTCCGCTATCACCACATGCAATGATAGTAGAGTCGTTCATCCAATTCACAGCTAATAAAGCAAGTGAAGTATTACTATGCATTTTACGCACATTCAATGCACCATTTTGTGTGGTAAAAATTCCTCCCGCGCTGCTAACAAAAACTCCTTTTTGTGGTGTGCGAAAATCAATTCCTTCCACACGTTCGCCCATACCACTATTTACATTGGTCCAGTTTTGACATCCATCTATCGTACGTACAATTCTGCCTAAAGAATTGGATCCCATAAATCCATAGTTTTCATCCAGGAAATAGGCGCAATACATGGTTTCATTAAAATCGGTAGGGTATTGAATCCAGTTTTGTCCTCCATCATTCGTTTTTAATATATATCCTGAATCACCAATGATGACGCCCGAATTCATACTACTAAAATTCATTCTCAGCCATACCATACCCGATGGAGCATCATAACTAGTCCAGCTACTTCCTCCATTAGTCGTCTTGAGAATTTTGTTATTACTCAGTACATATCCATTATTAGCGTCTGCAAACCATACTTCACGGAAAAAATCAGTACCAGAATACACACTGGTCCATGTGCTTCCGCCATTTGTTGTTTTTCTTATTGTACCAGAATTACCAACGAAATAGCCCGTATTTGCATCTGCAAACCAAACTGAATTTAGAGTAACAGTAACACCAGAGGTTTGAGTGGTCCAGGTTGAGCCACCATTGGAGCTTTTTCGAACTAATCCATTGGCTCCAACCACAAATCCCACATTGGCATTAGGAAAATGAATATCATTTAATCCAGCTCCAACTCCAGAAGATGGAATAGTCCAAGTCTGACCTCCGTCGGTTGTTTTAATAATAGAGCTTGATGCCCCAACAGCCCAACCAGTAAATGAATCCACGAAATGTAAGCGGTTCATTGCAGCTGTAGAACCAGTATTCATTCGAATCCAAGTTTCACCTCCATCTATTGTACGTTGAATAGAGGTTGTGCCAGAGCAACTGCCAACGCCTGCCGATTGTCCGCAAGCAAAGCCTGTTAAGCGATTGGTGAAGAAAATATCATTTATGGCTCCATTGTAAGGATTAGCTGAACGCCATTGAGCAAAGGCTGGCTGAACAAGAAGAAGCAATAAATTAGAAAGGAAGAATAGTTGTTTCATGATTTTAATTGGGTTGACAAATTTAATCAGTGCGAGTCACATTAGGCCATTTGTCAAATAATGTTCATCGTGATGTGAGAAAATAAAAAAGCCGCATATAGCGGCTTTTAGATAAAGAGGAGTGATCTACAAATCACTTTTGAAAAGTACCCGGAGCGGGAATCGAACCCGCACGATCGCAATGATCACAGGATTTTAAGTCCTGCGTGTCTACCAATTCCACCATCCGGGCAACACTGGGGGCA
>JBIKOC010000055.1:0-7645 GCA_044358335.1 Flavobacteriales bacterium
CAATAGCGGGAAATCAACGCTCTTTAACGCGTTAACAGGATTACATCAGAAAACGGGGAACTTTCCAGGTGTTACTGTCGAAAAACATTCCGGGCAAGTCAGGATGTTTCATCCGAAAGACAAAAGCCGTCGCACTGTTAACTTTATCGATTTACCGGGTACTTATTGCTTGTTTCCCAAATCGCTCGACGAACTCGAAACGTTCAAAGTTCTAACGAATCATCAATCGCCTGATTACCCCGATATGGTTCTGATTGTGGCAGATGCTTCAAATCTGAAACGCTCGTTATTACTTTGTCTTCAAGTAATTGATCTTGGTTTACCTGCGATTTTAGCGGTGAACATGATTGATATTCTCGAACGAAGTCATTTAAAACTCGATACCGTTCGCTTGGCTGCTGAATTAGGAATTCCGGTTATTCCTGTAAACGCTCGAGATAAAATAGGAATCTCCGAAATAAAACAAGCCATTTTCCAGGAACAAGTTGGAGCAATGAAAACCTTCGACAATCCTGCTGATTATCATCCAGGAGTGATTGAAAAACTGCAAAAAAGCACTGGGATTTCTTCTGCATACGAAGCTTATTTAACAGCCGCCAACTACGACCTTTTACAATCGGAACGCACACTGCCAGATTTGAGAAAACTTCTAGCTGAAGATGATCTCACGCCATTTGGATTGCAGAGTGAAGAATCGTTGCGTCGCTATGGAATGATTCAAACAATTCTCGACAACTGTTTGGCTCAAGTTACTATCACCCGCGCACTGAAGTTTTCGATGAAACTGGATGATGTATTTACTCATCCGGTTTGGGGATTTCTCACTTTTCTCACCATTTTATTTTTACTCTTCCAAGCTATATTTTCCTGGGCCGAATATCCCATGGACCTTATCGATAGCTTGTTTCAGAAATCAGGCGCTTTTATCGGTGAAACACTTCCGGCAGGTAAGCTTAACGACTTAATTACACAAGGAATTATTCCGGGATTAGGCGGAATTCTCATGTTCATTCCACAAATAGCCATCCTGTTTGCCTTTATCGCTGTGCTTGAAGATTCAGGCTACATGGCACGTGTGAGTTTCATCATGGACAGGCTCATGCGGAAGTTCGGCATCAACGGGAAATCTGTAATTCCGCTTATCAGTGGTGTGGCTTGTGCGGTTCCGGCGATTATGTCGGCTCGTACGATTAAGAATTGGAAAGAACGACTCATCACCATTTTGGTTACACCACTCATGAGTTGTTCGGCGCGTTTGCCCGTTTATACCTTGCTTATAGCCATTGCTGTTCCTGATAAACACATCGGAATTTTCAACCTGAAAGGGCTCATTATGATGGGCTTATACTTACTCGGTTTTTTAGCTGCGCTTGGAACTGCTTGGATTTTAAAATGGATTATCCGCTCACGCGAACGTAGTTATTTTATCATGGAACTACCCGTTTACCGTATGCCTCAATGGGGTGTGGTTGCTCATACAATGGGTGAAAAAGTGTGGGTTTTCATTCGCGATGCGGGAAAGGTGATTATCGCCATTTCGATACTTCTGTGGGCACTTTCATCTTATGGACCAGGTGATCGATTTGAGAAGATTGAGAAGAAATACTCCAACCCGGTTGTGATTGAACAAATGGGCGAAGAGCAGGCTGCCAATGCGATTTCATCCGAAAAGCTTCGAAATTCGTATGCAGGAATTTTAGGCAGAACGATTGAGCCTGTTATTGCTCCACTTGGTTTCGATTGGAAAATTGGTATTGCATTAGTAACCTCATTTGCTGCACGAGAAGTTTTTGTTGGTACGATGGCAACCATTTATGGCGCAGGTAGCGACGACGATGAGGCAACACTTCGTGAACGGATGATGAACGACACGAACGATCGCACAGGATTGCCTTTATTTAGTGCAGCTGCTTCCATTGCTTTAATACTATTTTATGCCTTTGCCATGCAATGCATGAGCACCATAGCTGTTGTAATCAGGGAAACAGGAAGCTGGAAATGGGCTATTGCTCAAACTACCTATATGGGTGTTCTGGCTTGGCTTTCCGCTTTTATCGCATTCCAAATTCTAAGCTAATCGTATGATGGTTGGATTAGAAGGAAATTATTATTTCAATGCGAATAATTTCCTTGGTCGTAACCGAGCAATTTGCTTTGGATTTAAAAACACACTTTGCTTTTGGCTCCTTTTAGTATCGAATCTTTGTTTACAAGGACAATCTGTTAGAGAGTTTTACCAACGATTTTCGATTAGCAATGGTCTTTCATCAAACACGTGTAATGTTCTTTTAGAAGATTCCAAGGGATATATTTGGATAGGTACTTCTGAAGGTTTAAACCGATTTGATGGACATCAAGTAAAGCATTATTTCCATAATCCGGCCGATACAACTTCTTTGTGTGGTAATACCATCAAGTGTTTGGCAGAAGCGCCTGATGGAAGAATCTGGATTGGCACATACGGCTCGGGTATTGGGGTTTTTGATCCAATCAAAGAAACGTTTGAGCATTATAAGTTGCAATCCGAACGATTCTTACCCACATTGTCCAATCGAATTAGCCAGCTTTTAGTCAATCCTGATGGTAGTGTTCTTTGTGCCACAGAAGGTGGAATGTTCTTGTATTCGCCATTCCGTCAAGAATTTCAACTTGTTACTATACCGGGATCAGATCGGAAACAAAGTGGATTTCAGGCATTTCTTTTAGGTGGCCCCAAGAATACTGGATTATGGCTTTTCGAAGAAGGGCAAATTGGCTATTACGAAGCATTAACGGGTGAATTATATACTTCTAATAACAACCCAAAGAATTGGGATGTATTCTCGCGAGAATGGCTCTCAATTGGGGCTTTTGGAGAAGACAATACTATTTGGATAATTGAAGAATCTACGAATCATATTTACTCGTTTAATCCTCAAAAAAACCAATTAGATGACTGGGGAATAACAAGCATGATTGGAGAAAAAATGCCTAACAAAATGCATTATTCCCTAGATCACCGAGCCTTACTTTTTAGCTTTTGGGATGAGCCGCCATTTTTCATTTCCATCCAAAATAGAAATCGATATTCGGAACCATTTACGTTAGAATATCCCGGCAGTATTGGTAATGTAAAAGTTAATTTCATCTTACATGATTCGAGGAATATTGAATGGATAGCTACGAGTAATGGTATTTTCGCTCGAAATGCTAAAACCCAAAACAACGAATTACATTGGTTCAATAACACTCCCGATGATTGGTATATAAAATCTCTAGTTGCTGACAAGGATGCTATCTGGTTAATTGCAACAGATGGAATATATCGGAGCGACTTAAAATCTGAAGTCCGCCAAAAACTATTACTACCCGATATTAAACCTAAATCGTTAAGTTGTTTGTATGCTGTTCCAAGGACAAACATTTTACTTGCGGGGCATTCGGAAGGCTTGCTTCAAATCGACCGCAAAACCTTGTTAGTAAGTAAGTTTCGAGAATTCTCCGATACGACAACATTCGGCCACAAACGTGACATTTTACAGTTTGTGCATACCGATTCAAAAGGGCGATTATGGGTTGGTACATGGGGAGGCGATTTAATTGGATTCAGCTCTTGGAATGGTCAGGTTTTTTATAAAGGAAATTCGCTAAAACCTTCTAAAAATTGGCCGAATGCAGGATTAATCTCCATGTATGAATCAAGTCAAGATTTTTTTGTGGGCTTTAATGGAGGAGCCGGTGTTTGGAAATGGGACGAATCTTCAAAAACCTTTCACGAGTTTTTAACTACTCAACGTTTCCCTCGCTTTAATGGTGTAGTGGATGCACTTTACGCAGATTCCGTCAACTTATACATTGGAACACACGGCGGTGGTTTGTGTATATATAATTTAAAATCCGAAACCATGACTTATCTGAGTCGCCATACCGGACTCATAGGTGATTATGTGTATCGTATTCTTGATGTAGGAAAGGGGAATTTGCTTTTTACTTCCAACAATGGAATAGGCACATTAAGAAAAAGCGACCTTTTTGTAAAGGCTGTCAACCAAGACTTTATTCAAGATGTCCCTTTGTTTTCGAGTTCCGGGTACAAAGGTCCAGATGGACGAATTTGGTTTTTTCGGAAAACATTCTTTTACGGATTTAAGTTTCAGGATTTGGATCAATTGGTTCAAAAACCAGTCATCACTTCCATACAATTATTGGATAAAGAAATTGGCATTCCCTCATCTGGAGAACTTGAATTTAATTACAAGCAAAACTTCTTCACGCTGGAATTTTCATCCTTTCCTTTCTTGTATAAAGATCGAATCGAATATGCAAGTAAGCTTAAAGGAGTGAACGATGACTGGATTGTTTCTCCATCGAAAAACTATGCTGATTACACCGATTTACAAGGAGGATCTTACGATTTCCAAATAAAAGCTCGAGTTGATGGTAGCGCTTGGTCTAATGTAACGCATTTGAAAATAACAATCGCTCCACCATATTGGAAAACATGGTGGTTCCGCATTTTGGTAATACTAATTGTGGCTGGAATTATATATGTGATTTATTGGTACCGATTGAATCAGCTTAAGAAGATGCAACAAGTTAGAAACTCGATTAGTAGTGACTTGCACGATGATGTGGGTGCATCTTTATCGAGTATCAATATCTATAGCAAAGTTGCAATGGAACGCATGCAGGCTTCACCCGAAACAGTGAACGAATTGCTGAATCAAATCAATAAGAATGCTTCCGAAACGATGGATCGTATGAGTGATATTGTTTGGAGTATTAACCCGAATAATGATACACTTCAGAGCTTGTTCAATCGCATCAAGGTGCATTGTATGGAAGTTCTACAAGCATCCGATATGGAAGTTCATTATGTTAATGAGCTAGCCAACGATATGCATATTGGGATGAATGCGCGTAAAAACATCTTCCTCATTGCAAAAGAAATCGTCAATAATGCAGCTAAATACAGTGAAGCAAGCGAACTCAACATTTCAGTTCAACTAAAAAACGATACCCTGATTTTGCTTCTTTCCGATAATGGGAAAGGCATCCAACAAGTCGAAAACAAAGGAGGAAATGGATTTAGAAACATGCGAAATCGTGTGTCAGAATTACAAGGTGAAATCACGATTGAATCTGAAATTGGTTCAGGAACACATATCATCATTCATTTACCTGTAGCTAGAATTAGGGAGGCGAAATGAGTTGTGTGTATATTTAATGCTGGTAATTTTAGCGAATGAAAAAAACTCGGGTAATCATTTTTGATGACAGTGCTCCCCGCCGGGATAGTTTGCAAGTTTTAATATCCTTATATCCCGATTTGGAATTTTGTGGTGCATTTGAAGATTGCAGTCGTGTAGTTGAAGTGATAGATGAAACACAACCCGATGTAGTTTTGATGGATATCGAAATGCCTAATGTGAATGGTATTCAAGGCGTTTCCATCATTCGAAAAAAGCATCCCGAATTGGCGGTTATCATGCAAACTGTTTCGGAAGATGATGATCAGATTTTCGAAAGTATCATGGCTGGGGCAAGTGGTTACATCCTTAAAAAAGCTTCCCCAGAAAAAATCATAGAAGCCATTCGCGATGCGGTTGCAGGTGGCTCGCCCATGACTCCTGCCATTGCTCAACGGGTTCTTTTGTTCTTCAAACAGCAGGTGAAAAACACACCTGAAAATGATTATACACTCACTCCTCGTGAAATCGAGATGCTAGCATTATTGGTAGATGGTCTTAGCTACAAGATGATAGCTGCTAAAGCCGATTTAAGTTACCACACAGTGAATGCTCACATCCGAAATATCTACGATAAATTACACGTGCATTCGATGGGTGAAGCAGTAGCCAAAGCCTTGAAGGAGCGATTGATATAAAACATACTAGTTATTTGCTATTTACACCCTTTTTTGCAGCTACGGTGATTCGATTCATCAAAGAATAAATTCTGCACCATTCGTTTTAACAACACCCAAAGAATTTTTTTCGTGTGTGCTCGAGGCCGCTTCTTTAATAGGAGGTGGCTTTGGGGGTTCTACCTAATCGAACTTCGATCGAACATTTTAACATTCCGATTGTCAGGTTTCTGCTTTCTTTGCAATCCGAAAATCCCAATCCATTCGAACGAGCTATTTCGTTTGATTCCCCATCCATTTCATGAGTCGTAAAGAGTATAGCATCCTATTAACACTGGCATTTATCCAGTTTACGCATGTGATGGATTTTATGATCATCATGCCATTAGGGAATCAACTCATGAGCTTGTTCCAAATCGAGCCACAAGAATTTGGATTCATCGTGTCTGCATATACCATTACAGCCGGAATTGTTGGATTTGCCGGTGCATTCTTCGTCGACAATTTCGACAGGAAGAAAATCCTTCTCGTTTGTTATACGGGCTTTTTGGTTGGAACACTCGCCTGTGCCTTTGCGCCTAATTATGTATTCATGTTGGCAGCACGTATTCTTACAGGTGCTTTTGGAGGATTGCTTGGCACACTGATTCTTTCCATTGTGGGTGATGTTATTCCAAATGAACGAAGAGCTTCAGCAATGGGAATGGTAACAGCCGGATTCTCTCTTGCATCCGTTTTTGGCGTACCATTCGGAAACTACCTTGCTAGTAGCTTCAGCTGGCACGCCCCTTTTCTTTTCATTGCTGCAGTTGGGTTAGTCGTTGCCTTTTTGATATTTCGCTTTATTCCCTCCATAAACACGCATATTCAGCAAAAATCTTCCCGTCCAGGTTTCAAAACAGTTTTCACCAATTTGCTCAATAATAGCAACCAACGAAAAGCTTTACTGTTAATGGCTTTGCTGATGTTATCACAATTCTCCATCATTCCGTTTATTGCCGCTTACATGGAGAAAAACGTAGGTTTTACTCAAATTGAAGTCACTTATATCTACCTATTTGGAGGACTCTGTTCGGTGTTTGCTGCTCCATTGATTGGCAAACTAGCCGATAAAGTTGGAAAGTACAAAGTATTTGCGGTTTTCGCGGCTCTGGCAATTATCCCTCTTTTTTTAATCACAAATATGCCAGCTGTCCCTGTTTGGATGGCATTAATTGTAACGAGCTTCTTCTTTATTGTTATAAGTGGACGTGTAGTGCCAGCAATGGCATTGATTACCTCAACCACTCAACCTAAAAATCGAGGTAGTTTCATGAGTTTCAACTCTTCGGTGCAACAAACATCATCTGGCATAGCTGCATTTATTGCAGGAGGGATTGTTACCGAAGATGTTTCTGGCAAGCTAGAACATTACCCATATGTGGGCTATATCGCTATTGTAGCTTGCTTGATTAGCATCTGGGCTGCTTCGCGTATTATGAATGCAGATGATTACGAAGAACTGCAAGTAAAATCGCAGAAAGAAGACGCTTAATTCAAGTGTTCTAACATCAATTCCTCCACTTCCTCCGAATCCCATCTAGATTCAATATCCGATAGCTGCATCACCTCTTGCATTATGGCTTCTTGCTTTTTACCAAGCGCTAAAGCTTCACTATAGGGAATATGACTGAAGGTTACCATTGAATATAAAGGCATCCACTTCGTAGGATATTTATCGCTGAAACGTGCTTCAATCTTCTTCTGTAACAAGAATTTAGGATCAGAAACTCGATCACGCATCTCAATAAAATTATTGAG
>JBIKOC010000056.1:0-7536 GCA_044358335.1 Flavobacteriales bacterium
ACAAGTGGATTACAGCTCATATAGGCTGGAGAAATTTATCCTATTCTCAGTATTCCTTAGCGGGCTTATCATTTTATGGAGCAGCACTCGAATTGAATCCCGGAAAATTCCGATTTTCTGCCATGTATGGGCGATTTAATAAAGCTGTTCGCGAAGACACCACCCAACAATTTATTCAGGCCACACCAACCTATAAGCGCCTTGGATATAGTGCCCGAATTGGGGTAGGAACTCCTCAGAATTTTTTCGATCTGATTTATTTTAAAGCTCAGGATGATTCTGCTTCATATAAAGATCATCCACAAAGGCTTAAACCTGCTGAAAATGCTGTGGTTGGAATTAATTCGAAGTTTTTATTATTCAAGCATCTACAACTTAGTCTTGATGCTGCTGCAAGTGCCTACACACGCGACATTCGGCTCGATTCAATCAGTGATCCTCAATTCGATAAATTCTCTAGTATTCTAAATGTTAATGCGTCTTCACAATTGCTTTATGCAGGAAATGCCAGCATTGGATATGTTTCTAGGTATGTCAATTTAAAACTTCAATATAAACGGATTAGTCAAGATTATAAATCCATGGGTGCATATATGTACCAAACCGATTTAGAATCTTATACCATCGAGCCATCCTTTAGTTTATTTAAGAATAAAGTTCGGATTAACGGAAGTTTTGGAAAGCAGAACGACAATCTTTCTGGCAAGCGTTTAGTCAGCAATCTAAGAACAATTGGCGCTGTTGGTTTAAGTGTGAATGTGAGTAAAACATACGGTGTTGACCTTCAATACGGCAATTATGGAATAGCCCAACGTGCCGGTATTGTTCCCATTAATGATACCATTCGAATGGCCATTGCGAATCAGAATATTAATCTGATGAATCGCTTTTCTCTCATGAATAAAAAGCGAGCAATGACGGTTATACTTTTAACCACCTATCAAGAAATGACCAATCTCAATCCGCTGTTCCCGGCTTTTGTTGAGAGTAAGGTTATGCTCGGAAATTTAAATGTCAATTATTTAATCATCCCAACAGGAATCAATTTCAGTGGCGGATTTAACTTCACCCGAAGCCAATTTGGAGCGGGAACAATTGTCTCTGTCGGACCAATTTTAGGTGTTGGAAAAACGCTATTTAAATCACGATTAAATACTTCAATAAATACTAGTTTATTAAGTAACAAATTTGATGGAAAGGCAAATGGGACAACCATTACCGGAGGTTTAAATCTTACGTTACGAATTAGTAAATCCCAAAGTTTATTGGGAAATATTCGATTTATAAGCAATTCTTCTAACAATCCGCTATCTGTTCCATTTACCGAAGTTTTCTTCTCGGCCGGATATCAATTTAATCTTCACTGATGAACCTGAATATTTTTAAATATTTCTTAGGCATTTTGTTCATTTACCTTACCGGATTTGTTCAAGCTCAAAACACTCCATTGAACATCAGCATTGTTGTGTTGCCGCCTTATTCGATGGAAGCAATGGATTATTTCAGTAGTCCAACGCAAACTACACTCACTATCCTTAACCCAACCAATCAGCCGCTAACTGTTTATTTAGCAGGAAGCTTGAGGAATTTGTCAACCAATCAAAGTGTAACAATTCCCAATAATGTAACTCCGGCAGTTCCACCTTTAATTGTTGAACCGGGCGTTCGTATCATGACGGGTGCCGATTTGCAGCAATATGTTGATGAGTCATCGGTGCAGTTTTCGGGCATTTCACAAGAACAAGTTATTAGTGGTAATCTTCCCGAAGGTGAGTATCAATTGTGCCTTCAAGCGTATGATTATCAAACAAATGAGTTGCGATCTCAGAACGAACCTTTAGGATGTAGCAATGTATTTACAATCCAGTTTGTTCAACCTCCCATTTTGATTAGTCCACAATGCTCTACTGAAGTTACAAGTACAACTCCTCAGAATATCATTTTTAGTTGGTTTCCACCTGCCGTTTCGATTAATCCGGGTTTGTTGAGTTATGAGTTCAAATTGGTTGAATTACCCGAAGGGATGAATCCTATACAGGTGATGAATTCTACTGGAGTGCCGGTTTTAACGCATACAACTCCATCGCCTGTGTTTTTGTACTCGACTCAAAGTCCGACACTTATACCGGGGCGTTTTTATGCTTGGCGAGTGAAAGTAACCGATGTATCTCAGTCGATTGTTTTTAGCAATAATGGTGAAAGTGAAATCTGCACATTCCGATATGGAATGCCTTTTCTTTTTGATACTCCTCCTGTTTCTAATTTGGTATATCCAGTTCCAGGAAAACGAATTCCATTCATTCAAGTACCACTCATTAGCCGCACCGAACCTTATGATTCAACTGTAACTAGTTTATCTATAGAAACAGAATTGCGAGAAGGGAATGTGATGTTTGATTTAATTCAACAAACAAAAGAATACTCCAACGGATTAAGAACTCAATTACAACAGCAACTTGGAGTATTTCCAACTCTGACACAATTGCAGCATACCGAAATCGGTCGGGATTTGAGTAATGGAGGCGCTTTTGGGGAACTTAAACCAGGTAAAAGTTACTCTGTAACGAGTAATCACTCCTTTACCCACAACGATGGTCATGTAGAAACTTCCAATGCCAATGGTAACTTCCTTCAAGGCTTCGAAAAGCCCCTTCTACAAGTGCCCGCGCGTGATACAACCTATCAAAAACACACTATTTCTTTTCAATTTAAAACCTCCGACTTCCCTACTTTTTTGCCTACAGAAGCCGGAATAATTCCTCCTGTCGATTTATTGAATTCTCTCATTGGAAATGACCCCAAATTGTTTCAAGCAGAAGTAAAAGAACGTTACCGAATCGAAGTAGCAAAATCGAGCAGTTTCTCTACGATTTTATTTGCAGCGACTGACGTTTTCAACGAAACACTTCAAATTCTCAAAACAACAACTCCTGAAATCGTTAAGGATCGATTTTATAAATCAGTTAAAAAAGATCTTTTTCTCCCCGATACAGGAGAATATTTCTGGCGAGTTCACTGGCTTAGTAATCGAACTGACTCCGCATCTACACCTTATCAAACAAGCGAGGTAAATCGCTTTCGAATTGCTGGAACACTAGCAGAAGATGCTATCCAAAGTGCCTGTATGGCTGATTGTAATGCACCTCTAATTACCGATAGAACACCTGTTATTGGTTTGTTAGTGGATCAGAAGGTGAAAGTTGGAAAGTTCGAAATGGAAATTAAAACAATCGAATACCTCGGTCCCGCAGCGCGAGGTACAGGCTTGATTCGAGTTCCATTTATGAACGCTAATATCAAAGTCGAATTCAATGAGGCACTCTTTAATGGAGCCAAACAACTCTATCAAGGAAATGTGTTTGCCTCACACGACAACAGTAATTTCTTGCCAAATATTCCGGGTGTAGGACAATTAACTGTTACGAATCCAACCGAATTGCTCGATTATGTTAGTGATAATCGTTATAAATCTTTACTAGATCCATCTGTTCCTATGGGATTGCCTTTAGGGCTTGACAAAGAGATTGAAGGTGAGCGGTATATGGTGGCTATTGTGGGAATGAGATTCGATCCTGAGCGTGCTTCCTTATCTGCAGCCATGTCATTTGCACTTCCTTTTCTTCCTGCTCGTACATCCGATGGCGAAACGCAACGAATAGGATTAGGAGCTTCGGATATATGTTTTCATCCTGATGGTTTAGCGGGCGCAGGGGTTGGAACGCTTTATCTTGCCGATCCACTCGAAGCCGATTATGCTCCGGGACAGTATTTTCGTTTAAATAATACAGTAGTTAGCGGAGGCGTTGTAGCTGATTCTGGAACTTATGTAGGCTGGGATTGTAATGGGTTTAGAGTATTGCATTTGAGTGGAAAATTTACTTTTGATAAATCAGTACTCGAACCAGCTACTGCTAATGGAAGCAAGTCTCTTAAACCTGTTATCGCTAGTTTTGGATTTAATGTGCGACGTTCTGGAAATTGGCTAGCAGCTTTAGATTTTACACCTTTTATGATTCCGGGAATCGATGACTGGACATTTGAAGTCGACCAGGCAACACTCGATTTTAGCGATTTAGAAAATCCTCAAAATATAGTCTTTCCAGATAATTATGTTGGAGAGCGTTCGGTTTTGTGGAATGGATTTCATTTGAAAAGTATACGTGTTGGCTTACCGAAGAAATTCAAAGTTCGTTTTCCCGATACAGATGTCGCACTTGCTGATAGCGTTCTTAAAGATCGTGTTATAGTATCCGTTAATGACCTAATTATTGATCGTACCGGAATCTCGGGCAAGTTAGAAGCCTTAAGAATATTGGAAATGGAGAATGGTTTATTAGGTGATTGGTCCTTTGCCATTGATACCATGAGTTTGAAATTTGTTTCGAACAGCTTTACAAGTGGAGGATTTAATGGTAGGATAAAAACACCACTTTCTCCTACTTTGTTAAAGTACGAATCGGTTTTGTCTCAAGGTGCAGTAACGACGGGGATTGTATATCAATTTAACGTGCGATCCTTGGATACACTTACCGTTCCTATTTGGCAGGCCCAACTTCAACTCTTGCCCACTTCTCGAATCATAGTCAATGTAGATGCGAATAATTTCCGCCCCGAATTGAATTTGAACGGTAGTGTGAGTATCACAACCACCATTGGGCAAGTGCCTGTAAACTTTCCGGGGCTTCAATTCCAGGCTCTCCGTCTCACTTCCGCAGAACCTTATTTGACTTGTTCAAGTTTCACGTTTGCCAGCCCTCAAAAGGGAATGGCCGGATTTCCTGTAACGTTAGATAACGTTGAACTAGGTGTACAGCAGGATCATGGATTTTATAGTTGGGACGACACTCCGGGATCTCGAATAGCTCTTAAGTTCTCTGTTAATGTTAATTTGACCGGTGAGGCGAATACTTTTAGTGGGAGCACAACGATGGCCGTCTTAGGTCGGTTAAATCCCGGAAATGTTTTAACTGCTGATGATGGCGAGCCATTAGTTTATCCAAGTTTGAACTTAACAGGGATTGATCTCAAGAGCATTTACATCGAAGGTGACTTAGGATTTGTTTCTGCAAAAGGACTCGTGAGTTTTTATGCAGAAGATCCGCTCTATGGACGAGGTTTTATTGGTGGAATAGAGGCCACGTTCATCAAAACAGTGACCGTTTCGGTTGTAGGGTCATTTGGGGAAATCAATAACATGCGCTATTGGTATGTAGATGCGATGGCGAAGTTTGTTCCTGGAATACCAATGGGAATAGCACCATATCAAATCCCAATGGACATTTATGGTTTTGGTGGAGGAGCTTTTTACAAGATGAAATTTATTGGCATTCCGCCTCCGGCAAGCACGCTAACCAATACAACAGCAAGTGAATTGCCTGTTCCAGGATCTACATTATCGAATGTTCGATTAGTTCCCGATGTTAGTTCAAATTTTGGTTTAAAAGCAACCGTTGTTCTTGGTACCATAGGAGGAGGAACAGCATTTAATGCCGACCTCACGTTAGGAGCCACATTCAACAATAGTGGAGGTTTTAACCAAGTATCATTCGGTGGGAGCGGGTATTTTATGACTTCTGTAATGGACAGGAGCTTTACTAATGTGCGTGCAGACGTATTACTTCAATACGATTTCCCAAATAAGATTTTGACTGGAAATTTTGGAGTCATGGTGGATGTACCATTTACGTTAAAAGGCACGCAAGCCAAGAATATGGCTGGAAATGCCTTTTTGTATGTAAGTAAACCGAAATGGCAATTGAAGTTGGGCGAACCAACACCTAAATCGGCGCAAGTTGGGTTGTTAATTGGCGGTTTATTTAATGCAAAAGGATATTTGATGGCAGGTATGGATTTACCAGCACCAGCACCAGTTCCCTCAAAAGTGACCGATTTACTTGGAATGGTTCCTTCACAACGAACTTCTAAGATTGGAACTGGACAAGGCTATGCTTTTGGGGCCTCATTTATTCCTCCTAAAATCAATCAAAATTATTCTCCCTTCTACTGCAACCTTGATGCAGAAATCGGTTTCGATATGACCAAATTTGATCATGGTTCGGAACGTTGTGACGGTATGTTGGCGAATGAGAAAATGGGTGTAAATGGCTGGTATTCAACAGGAACTGGCTGGGGGTATTTTGAGGGTAATTTGGGTATAGTGGCTAACATTTTTGGAGATAATATCAAATATAACATCCTGGATGTTAAAGCAGCTGTGCTCCTACAACAAGGCTCACCTAATCCTAAATGGTTTAAAGGAACATTGGGCGGAAATTACATTCTTCTTGGTGGATTATTAGAAGGAAATTGTCGTTTTGAAATCCAACAAGGAGATTTTTGTGAACCACCGCCAGAAACTCCGATTGCTGGAATAAAAATGATTTCACAAGTTATTCCTAGTGTGAATGAAAAAGACGTTGATTGTGCAATTAGTCCCTCTGCAGCTTTTAATGTTGATCTAAATCGTCGTATTAACTTCGAAGAGACAGGTGCAAATGGAGAAAAGCGATCTCGACAATTTATGTTCTTAATTGAGGAATTCTCACTGAAGAAAAATTCAACAATAATTGAAAACAGATACTCTACTAGTTCAGATGGGGCACAGGCAATGATCAATCTTCAAGATATGCTCGAGCCGTTCACCTTTTACAAATTAACCATTACTGTTATTGCGCGTGAATATCTACCTGGCGGAATAGTGATTGTTGCCAAACGAAATGATGGTGATGATGTTCGAGAAAAAATTGTCCTTTCATTTAAAACTGGAGCTCGTCCTGAATTTATTCGGGAACAAGATGTCTTGTATAGTTATCCTTTTTCGCGACAACGGAATTTTGTGCGGAATTATGCAGATAAAGGAATAATATCATTGCGAAGAGATATGCAATATTTATTTAACACACCTCCACGACAAGGATATGATAGAACATATATCGCCCAATTTCAACCTGTTGCAGGTGGTGCTATAATAGAAACCGATGCTTCATACGTTCCCGGAACTCAGAGTTATGGTAGTAGAGTAAATTATACAATGACCAATCAGCTGAATCCGAATACTATTTATAGGTTGCGAATTCTACACAGAGACACAAGAAATAGCCAATCGTTGGCAACAGCTTCTGGAAATCAACTAGTTCAAAATATGGGATTTCAATCTCTTTTGGTGAGCTCTCGATCAATATTAAATGGTGGAGTTGTCATCCGAAATAGAAGCTTAACTGGCCCGAAGGTTCTATCAAGTAATGAACATTTGATATATGAGTATTATTTCCGAACATCCCAATTCTCAACGTATACCGATAAGTTAAATTCATTGCAAGTTTCAAGTGCGGTTCGAGAATTTAACGATCCAATTGAAAACCTAATTTTGAATTTTAATGGCCCTGAAGGATTTGAGGAATATGAAATAAACGGTTTTCGTTATTCTAATGGCTCTACTTCCAATATTGTAAAAGTGCTTGATGTCACAGATGATTATTCAAATACTTGGCACACTAACTTTTTGCTAGTCAATATGTATCGAACCTATTGGGATAT
>JBIKOC010000058.1:0-7440 GCA_044358335.1 Flavobacteriales bacterium
CAGCACCATCACCCATGTAAGTCAAGGTAACGTTATCATTCCCGTTATACTTATCAGCGAATGCGATACCAGCACCAAGGGGAATTTGCCCTCCTACTATTCCATGTCCACCAAAAAACTTATGCTCAGCAGAAAACATGTGCATTGAACCACCTTTACCTTTAGAGCATCCGGTAGCTTTTGCCATCAACTCAGCCATTACTGCATTAGGTGAAACACCTTTAGCAATTGGCTGAACGTGATCACGATAAGCAGTTATCATGTTATCACTTGATCGTGTCGCACTTATTGCACCAGCTAATACAGCTTCTTGTCCAATATATAAGTGACAGAATCCACGAATCTTCTGTTGAATATACAACTGGCTTGATTTCTCCTCAAACCGGCGCCACAGAAGCATTTCTTCATACCATTTAAGGTATTGTTCTTTCTTGAATTTAGGCTTTGCCATTTCTTTTTCTACTCTTGGGTGGGCAAATTTATAAGAATCTATTGTTCTGCAATAATAATTGCGAAAAAACAGGTCATTTTCGTTTTAAATTATCTGCATTAAAGGCAACGGGCAAAATATTTATCAAACCGTTAACCACATGCACCTTTCCTTGCGCTCCCATCATCAGGATTTCCATCGGGTGTTTACTCAATTGTTCGTATTCCGACATAACTTGACGGCATGCACCACAAGGATATACAGGAGTTTCGACGGTAAAATCATCTGAGTGAGCTGCAATAGCAACCTTTAACACACCTTTTCCAGGAAAGTTCGCTCCTGCCGCAAATAAAGCGGTTCGTTCGGCACATAAGCCCGAAGGATAGGCAACATTTTCCTGATTATTACCGAGCACAATTGTTCCATCATCGAGCAATACAGCAGCGCCCACGTAAAAATGAGAATAGGGAGCATAAGCTCTAGAACTCGCTTCTATAGCGGCGTTCATTAATTTCTGATCTGTATCTGGAAGATTTTCCAGCTGATCATATTCTCGTACTAAAGAGGTAAAGTGCAGTTCTCGCATCCGGGTAAAGATACAAAGGAGCAGTTAACAAGCAAATCAACGATAAATGAGCGCAGTAGCGAAAGCTAAAACTCCTTCTTGCCTACCCACATAACCCATTGTTTCGTTGGTAGTAGCTTTTATCGAAACTGCATCTGTTTCAATCCCCATAAGTGGAGCAAGTGTTTCTTGCATTTGCTCAATATAGGGTTTGATTTTAGGCTGTTCCAAAATAAGCGTAGTATCTACGTTACCAACTTTCCAACCTTTCTCGAAAAGTAAATCAGTTACTCGACGAAGGAGAATCTTGCTGTCAATGCCTTTAAATTCCAATGATGTGTCAGGAAAATGATAACCGATATCGCGCAAATTAGCTGCACCCAAAAGTGCATCACATATGGCATGTATCAAAACATCAGCATCCGAATGCCCAACAGCACCTTTATGATGAGGAATCTTTAATCCTCCAAGCCATAAATCATATCCTTCAGCTAGTTGATGTACATCAACACCCTGTCCTACTCGGATATTCATTACTCTGAACTCTTATTCTGAGATTGGAATGCGCCAAAATCGAATTGTAAAGTAAAACGAAGAGTATTCTCTAATGGATTACGTTGTTGGGTTGGAATCAAATAAGCTAAGTCCAAAGTAAACACGTTGAATTTAACACCTGCACCTAAAGTAAAGTAACGACGATTTCCTTTTGTTGGATGCTCATAGAAATATCCTGTACGAATTGCGAACACATTATTATAACTGTATTCAACACCTCCACATGGATTAATTTCTCTCAATTCCTCACTCAATACTTTTCGAGTTCCATCACCTTGCAAAACTCCTGGAGCATCAGAAAAAGATTGAAGCATTCCGCTTACAATTGGAACGTTATTATCTTTACCAGCAGTAATAGCGCCAGTTGCAGGATCAAAAACTGGTGGAGTTGGAACCATTAACTTATTCAAATCAAAAAGAAAAGTGAATGAATTGTAATCATCCAACTTCAATTTTAATGAGTTTCCTACTCTCAGGTTAATTGGAATAAAATTTCGATCGGCAGTTTTCGTATAAGATATTTTTCCTCCAATGTTGGTGATAGCCATTGCAAACGAATAAGTTGCTTTTTTACCACCCATTTTCAAATCAGGATTCGAATAATAAGTTGAAATGTCAGCAGCTACTGTTTGACCAGCAAAACTTGGTGTTCCTTGAACATCAATTCCGTTAGTCAAGTTAGAGTAAATGTAACGCATCGTGATACCACCACTCCACCGATCAGAAAATTTACGAGCATAAGCAAAATCAATTGCAAATTCATTCGGATTGAATTGACCTATTGTATTTCCTACAACATCTGTAAAAACGATATTTCCTAGAGAAAAATAACGAAGTGATCCACCAATAGTTTGGCGTTTCTTCATCTTTTTATACCAAGATAAATACCCAAGATTAATATCGGGAACCAAGTTTCGTAACCAAGGAATATAGGAAAGGGAAATCCCAGAACTTCCTTCTATGGATGCTAATTTAGCAGCTCCCCAATGTATAGAATTGGCATCTGGCCCCATAGCACCACCTGCATCTCCAAGAGCACCAGCTCGTGCATCAGGAGATATCATTAATAAAGGAACAGCTGTAGTAATTGTGTTGATCGTTTGACCATTCAACTGACTTGAAGAAATCTGTGCATCTGCTTGTTGTAAAGCTAAACATCCTGCAACAGTATAGGCAAGTGTAGAAAAGGTGTATTTTGTCATCCGTGTTTTCAAAATTTGGGTCAAATATAGTATTTCAGTCATTGCGGTCTTGTACGGTTTTATAAGATGACAAGTTTCTCCATTTTTTCTGCTGATTTTCCATCGGGTGTTCTAACACGTAATCGATACACATAAACACCTCTACCGATCTTATCACCAAAATCATCCAAGCCATCCCAAGTAATTGCTTCAGAACGATATCCATTACTTATTTGTGAAGTATTGATGGATTTAACCATTTTTCCAGCAACTGTGAATACTTGAATATCAACTTGAACCGGAACTCCCGGTTGGTTATATTCATAGTAAAATTGAGTATGAGTAGTAAATGGATTTGGGTAATTCAATACATGGTCAAGAGATAATTCTTCCGATTTAACCACAATGAATTCGATTGAAGCTGTTGCAGAATTATTTGCTACGTCCCAAACTTTTAATGTTATAGTATGCTTTCCTGGGGTTAAATTTTTAAACGGATAACGAATTTTACCTTTTCGAAAATTGTCTTGTTCGGCTTCGTAATAATCGTTTAATACATATGGATTACTAGCATCACCATCTAAAATTGCAGTTATATCATGGCCAATTCCCGTACCTACGGTATTTATTCCAATATCGTCTTGAACGTAGGCTAGTAAATCGGGATTTTGATCCGTCAATCCACCAGAAACAAATTGCTCATTATTCATGAATAATTTAATCTCAGGACCTGTATTGTCAGTTGTTGGATTGGAGCTAAACCCTCCTACTACAATTCCATTATTAAAGCCATGTGCATCTTCTAAGCTAGTGTTCTGACGGGCGTAATAACTGATTTTACCTGATCCAAAATCGAATTGAATATCTTGAGGAACAACAAAGCTAAATGTGAAATTTCCATTCGTAACAGTAGCAGGACCGCGGAAGATTACATTTTTTTGTAATTTAAATGGCAGCACAGGAGATGAAGGATCATTTCCTAGTGTGTAATAGGTAGATTTTTTATCAAATACAGTTGGAATTACTACACCATTAAAATTGGTTTGAACGTTTCCATTTATATCGGTTACAGAACCAGTTATTGTAACTAAATCAAGAGCCGACAATGTATCAGTGACTGTACCTGCAAGATTACCATTAATCGTATTAGTAACAACTCGATAATCAGGAAATGCCAGCATCATTGCAGGATCTCCTAACAAAGCAAAACTTCTATTGTTGAAAGAAGAACCAGTAGAAGGTGCATTTTTCCCAATTCTTAAAATGTCGCCCAATCTTAAATGAATACCATTTTGTGTAGAAAAAACAGTATCCATAATATTCCTGTTGAGATTCGAATTAGAGGAACTAAACGTTAATCTAACAGTAGTAAATAAGCCAATTCCACCACCAATAGGATTTAAAATCACATATTCTCCTGCTGAAGTAAAATCAGGATTATCAAATCGACTGAACTCACATGTTGCGGTCATAAACAATGGCATATTGTTATAACTAGGCCAAGCGTCTATTTCAGGGATGGTAATAACTCGTTCTAATGCTAGACTTTGTTCTCCACCATGACCTGCGTAATTCATCATTAATGCACCTCGTTCAACCCGATTGTTTATATCAATGTTAACTTGAGGATAACGTTGACCTCCAGCGCCACTTTCTTGTTGATATGCATCTAAATATATTTTATCAATATTGTATACCGGATAATTCTGTTCAACAAGACCACTAACGATTTCGGCTTGTTTCACATGATCGCCATTGTCTTCATCATCGGCTATAAATGAAACTTTATTACGCCAGTCATTTAAGCAATCACGATTCGTGGCATAATGTATAGTCTTATTGGTTATTTGATTTGCTTCCTCGATAGTATTTACGGGGAATCGTCCTATTCCAATATCTAACAACCCTGCTCCAACAGATTGAATATTTGTTCCTTCAGTTGGATCCATAAATCCATAGAAATCATCCGAACAATAAGAACCAATTGGATTTATAGACTCGCCCGATTCATATGTTGGAATCCAATTTTGATTATTAGGTAATCTAAATTTAGGATCATAAGAACCATCACCTAGTAACAATAAATATTCGGGTAATTCATCAGCAGTTTGTGCCCGATTATAAAACATTCTTACGAAATTTCTTATAGCGCTTATGTCTTGGGATGCTGAAGAAAACTCATTATAAATTTGTTGTGGTGTTGTAACGATAACCGACATTCCATCCACATTTCTATGGTGATTTGCTAAATTATCTGCCGCAGATAAGAAATTAGGATGAGTAACAATTATCATGTCTACTTGAGCTGTTCCATGTAGATTTTGATTATTCACAACTCCACCGGGAATAGGAACAGGTAGTGAAGCCGAAGGATTAAAAACAACATAATTACGTAATGAATCAGTCGTTTGTAGAAATGAAATTAACGAACCACTTAATGTATAGTTCTGTTCACGAACATTAAGTTTATCTGAGACCTCCCAAATTTTCAATCCAGAGTTTGCTGATGAAATCCTGTATTCAGCAATATTTCCTGTTCCAGTAACATCCTGTGCCCGAAATGCAAGCTGCCCTCCAGAAAAGTTTAATGAACGTTTAATATTAAAAATTAAGTAATCAATCCATCCGATACTACTCGAAGTTAGTTTCGACACGGAAGCATTTATAGAAGAAAGAGAACCATTTACAACAAAAACACTTTCATTTTCTTTGGCAAATGTGTCTAAGTATCCAACACCAGAAAGTGGATTTACGGCTTGACTAAAATTTTGTCCATTAATAGATACCGTAAAGTTTGTTGCTATGGTATTTCTAGCAAGAAGATTACTTACAATTTTATGAGGACCTGCAGTAGCTGATGGAAATGAAGCATTGAATGAAAATGAATTCGTTGTTTCCATCCGATTACCAAACCATCTTCTACCTGATTTAAGAAAGTTTTCCTCATCATTTTCTATAAATCCATAATCATCAAAAACATCAGCAATATGAGTAGAAGCAGCACTAGACTGTGCTTGAATTTCAACTCTTCGTCCAGGACCGATGTCTGTATTAATGAAATACCATGTTGTATCACTATACAAATTCTTTGAGTGGCGAAATACACCCTTAACTGCATCGTATGACCAACTTACAGGTCCTTGAGCATAAAAGTAAACACCATCTTGCTCATCAAATGAACCATCTTGTTCACCTGAAACGAAAATGGCGTTCTCAGCTATATCATCAGGGTAGAAAACATTGTTCCTTTCGGGCAACATGGCTCCTCCATTTCCATATATACGTATGTTTCTAGGATCTATTGAAACATTCATACCCCAAGAACTCATTTGCTCTTTGGATAATTTATAAATTCCTGAAGAAGTAACTCCTATTTTGTACCAACTACCGGATGCTAATACCGATGTAGTTGTAAGTGATTTCGCTTGACTAACAGAATTACTTGATTGATCTGTAGTAATTTGCAATTCGAATGAACTTACTTTTTCAATTCCGGCAGCTGTATTTCTAAAGGGTAGAAGTCTAATTTCTGCGAATGGTTTTTTTCGATCATAAACAGTAGCAAATAGCAACTCAGGACTATCAGAAATTACTGATTTTGTAGGATAAATTTGTTTCTCGGCAGGAGAAAGTGAACTATAAACCACATTAACTAACTCTACACGTTTAAGTTGAGTTCCTTTATTAATAGGTATAACTTCTTGATAATAAGGTAAAATATTTTGTTCTCCACCATACTGAGCTCCATCAAAATGTATTGATTTCTGAGTGTCGTATTGTGAAATTTTGATTTCTGTTGGTGCTGTCCAATTTAAATTTCGCTTAAAAGTTGGTGTTTGAGCAAAAATCGAACTTGATAAAAGTATCATCGATAGGACAATACTATGATCTAATTTCACGTTAGAAAGCAATTGTTGGGGCTTGATCATAAAATTTAACGATCTGATATTAAGCAGAATCAATGATTTTATTCTTGACTCAAAATGGTTTGTTTGCAAAGTTGGAGAACTTAATGACATGGTAAACATGTTGGAAAATGAAGAAATTAACAGTCAATATGTATATGTTCAATTCCCATTAAGGTTTTTTAAAGTTGATTTTTCTTTTACATTTGCTCACGTGGCAAGAAACGAGGAGTTTCTTACATTATTGTTACGTGTTTTAAAATTTGATAGTGTAACACCTATTTGGACAAAGCGTTAAATTGACCTAAATTCGTGAAGATGTTTAAGAGGATTTTTCCATTGTTATTGCTTCTCACGGCTGCGCTGCAGGAAGCCCGGGCTCAAGACCCGCAGTTTACTCAATTTTATGCGAATCCACTTTATCTGAATCCTGCGTTTGCTGGATCAGTTAGATGTCCTCGATTTGTGTTAAATTACAGGAATCAATGGCCAGCAATTCCAGGTAACTTTGTTACTTACAGTGCTTCTTATGATCAACACTTTGATGGGATCAATGGTGGCTTAGGATTACTTGTGACAAATGATGTAGCAGGTGAAGGTACACTTAATACGCTCAATGTGAGTGGTATTTATTCCTATCATTTGGAAGTTACACGTAACTTTTCAATCAAAGCCGGATTTCAAGCTACGTATGCTCAACGAACTTTAGATTGGAACAAACTAACATTTGGCGATCAAATCGATTCGCGTTACGGTTTTATCTATGGTACACAAGAAACATTTGGACCTAATTCAGTAAACTTT
>JBIKOC010000059.1:0-7435 GCA_044358335.1 Flavobacteriales bacterium
TTTATATGTTAAAATTACAGCCGACCAAAAGAAAATTAAGGATGATTCTCGTATGATTGAGGATTCACTTTTTGCATTGAGTAAACGAGTTGTTCAAATCCAATCTTTTATCAATCGAGAAATTAGTTCGATTAATATGAATTTGGATAAGACGATTGATTTCCTTGCCGAGCGTCAAAGTTCAGGTGCCGCTTCTCGTCAGCAGTATGTGATGACATCGATAAATAATTTAGCCTTAATGTTGAGTGAAGTTACTCAGCAGATGCAGGAGCAGATGGCTCAGCAGATGAAACAAAAAGAAGGTCAAGGAAGTTGCAAAAAACCAGGAAATAAAAAGAAACCCGGCAATGGCAAGCCGTCCATGGCAACCCTTCGTCAGCTTCAAGAACAGTTAAATGAGCAGATGAAGCAGATGAAAGAAGGAATGAATAAGCCCGGACAAAAGCCCGGAACAGGCAATCAAGGAATGAAGGGAAGTGAGCAATTAGCAAAGATGGCTGCTCAACAGGAGATGTTACGAAACGAGCTTCAGAAGAAGATGAATGATATGATGAAGGATGGAAATTCTGGTAATGCAGGGGAACTAAAAAACCTAGCTAATAAAATGGAGCAAACAGAAACGGACATAGTCAATAAAAATATTACATTAGAGACCATGCGTCGTCAGCAAGAAATAATGACTCGCTTATTAGAGGCGGAAAAGGCGGAACGAGAGCGAGAGCTTGATACGAAGCGTGAATCAAATGAAAATAAATTTGACCAGAAACGTAACATTTCTGTCTTTAATCAGTATACCCGACAAATGCAACAGGAAGCGGAACTTCTAAAAACACTTCCTCCATCATTGAAACCCTTTTATCGTAACATGGTAAAAGATTACTTTAACACCATAAATTAACAGCACATGATAATAACTGAGACTCGATCTGTAATTTTTCCC
The DNA here is from genome assembly GCA_044358335.1 of Flavobacteriales bacterium. Classification (GTDB taxonomy): domain Bacteria; phylum Bacteroidota; class Bacteroidia; order M30B66; family M30B66; genus CALQRR01. The sequence continues at coordinate 941 of JBIKOC010000059.1, forward strand.
TCCTTGAAAGAGAATGTAACATTGGTAGAAAAGTTTATTGACGAAATCTGTCAGTTCTATAATATTGGTGACGAAAACTATGGTAATATCCTTGTGGCTGTTACTGAAGCGGTAAGCAATGCAATATTTCATGGAAATCGTCTAAATCCCGATAAATCAGTACGATTCTTTTACGAAACAAAAGCAAACAACCTTTGCTTTACTGTAGAAGACGAAGGAAGCGGCTATAATCCCGATACTTTACCTGACCCAACCGACCCTTCTAACTTGGAGGTTCCTAATGGACGTGGAGTTTTTCTAATGCGTAAACTAACTGATGATATTAAGTTTCTTAATGATGGAAGACGCGTAGAATTGTATTTTCGCATCGCGAATCAATAACCTAAGAAACTGATACAATTTATTAATGAAGATTCTGACTTTCGATTGAAGGACAAGAATCAAGCAAAGATGTGGATTTCAAAGGTGATCCGGGAGTACAATAAACTTCCAGGTCACCTTTCTTTTGTTTTCTGCACAGACGAGTATCTTTTGAAAGTTAATCAAGACTTTCTACAGCACGATTATTATACTGACATCATCACGTTTGATTATTCGGAGGACAATAAAATATCTGGGGATTTAATTATTAGCATTGATCGTGTTAGGGACAACGCGATTCAACTCAATTTGTCGTTTGATGATGAGTTGTCGCGGGTTATGATACACGGTGTATTACATTTGCTTGGATTTGGCGACAAAACCATAAATGAAGAGAAGATAATGCGGGGCTTAGAGCTTCAGGCTTTAGCACAACGGCTTGATTAATAATTAGTTAGATCGTTTTTGTTTAATTGTTTCACGTGGAACATATAAAATAATACAATGTTCAGTAAGTATGATGTAATTGTGGTTGGGGCTGGACATGCCGGATGTGAAGCAGCTGCTTCTGCCGCTAATTTAGGTAGCAAGGTTTTGTTGATCACCATGAACATGGCAACTATTGGACAGATGTCTTGCAACCCAGCAATGGGAGGAATTGCAAAAGGCCAAATTGTTAGAGAGATTGATGCTTTGGGCGGCTACAGTGGAATTGTATCGGATCGTTCAGCCATACAATTTAAAATGCTTAACTTATCTAAGGGCCCTGCTATGTGGAGCCCGCGAACACAAAATGACCGCATGCGTTTTGCCGAAGAGTGGCGATTGATGTTGGAACAAACGCGTAATGTTGATTTTTTTCAAGATATGGTTTCGGCCTTGCTAATTGAAAACGGATCAGTTATAGGTGTCCGAACAGGTTTGGGTTTGGAGTTTAAATCAAGAGCCGTTGTATTAACAAACGGGACTTTCTTAAATGGGTTAATCCATATTGGAGATAAAAATTTTGGAGGAGGAAGAGCTGCCGAAAAAGCAGCAACAGGCTTAACGGAACAACTCGTTGGTTTAGGTTTTAGAAGTGGACGAATGAAAACAGGCACTCCTCCTCGTGTGGATGGACGTTCGTTAGATTATTCTAAAATGGAAATTCAACCGGGAGATGTTATCCCCAAAAGATTTTCCTATACCTCTACCCTGCTTCTTGCAAAACAACTTCCTTGCTTTATGACCTATACTAGCAATGAAGTTCATGATGTATTAAGGACTGGGTTTGATCGGTCCCCGATGTTTACGGGAAGGATACAAGGCCTTGGGCCAAGATATTGTCCATCGATTGAAGATAAGATTGATCGATTTTCAGATAAGGACAAACATCAACTATTTGTTGAGCCAGAAGGATGGAATACAGTTGAAGTTTATGTGAATGGTTTTTCTACCTCCTTACCTGAAGAAGTTCAGTTTGATGCTTTAAGAAAAGTTGCAGGGTTTGAGCATGTTAAAGTTTTCCGTCCGGGTTATGCAATTGAGTATGATTATTTTCCACCTGAACAACTTCAGCTTACACTTGAAACTAAGTTGATTCAGAATTTATATCTAGCTGGTCAGATTAATGGAACAACCGGTTATGAGGAGGCTGCGGGGCAAGGATTGGTTGCTGGTATTAATGCGCATCTGAAAATCCAAGAAAAGGAGCCTTTTATCCTAAAGCGTTCGGAAGCCTATATTGGAGTTTTGATTGACGACTTGGTAACAAAAGGTACCGAAGAACCATATCGAATGTTTACTTCTCGGGCTGAGTATCGAATATTGTTGCGTCAAGATAATGCGGATGTTCGACTAACGCCCATGTCTCATGCTATCGGACTTGCTTCCGATGAACGTTTGAAACGCGTGGAAGGAAAACAACAAAAAGTTCAGCTTTTAGATAAGTACTTAAATCAAACAGGAGTTGACCCAGATATTTTAAATGCCTATTTGACAACAACCGGATCACCTGATGTTAAGCAAAAAATTAAGATCGCATCTGTCGTTTCTAGGCCACAGGTAACATTGAATGGATTGGTTGAATTTATTCCAGAGCTTAAACAATTTGTGTCCGACAATTTATTAGATGAAGAGGCCATAGAAGAAGCGGAGATACTTTTGAAGTATGATGGATATATTCATAAAGAACAAGAAGTAGCTAATAAATTAGCAAGACTTGAGCATATTGAGTTGCATGATAATTTCGATTACGCAGCTTTAAAATCGCTATCATCAGAAGCAAGGGAAAAGCTTGGCCGTATCAAGCCTCGTAATATTGGTCAAGCATCTCGAATTAGTGGTATTTCGCCATCAGACATATCTGTTTTGATGGTATATCTTGGACGTTGATTTCACGTGGAACAAATGGAAGAATTAAAGGCATGCCCCCTTTGTGGAGAATCAAATTTTAAAAAGCAATTTGACTGTATTGATTATACGGTTTCAAAAGAAACGTTCTCCGTTCAATCTTGCTTGTCCTGTGGTTTTGTATTTACCAACCCTCGTCCCGCCCCTGCGGATTTAGGGAAGTATTATAAGTCTGACACCTATATTTCCCATTCAGATACATCGAAAGGTGTCGTCAATAAATTATATAAGCTAGTTCGTGGGTTTACTCTCATGCAAAAATATCGACTTGTCCATCCTTATTTAGAGCTCAATACTTTACTTGATATTGGTTGTGGAACAGGTGCTTTTTTGAACCAGTGCACCCAATTGGGAGCAAAAGCAACAGGAATAGAGCCTGACCCAGATGCTAGAAAGTATGGTATTGATACGTATAAAATTGATATTCGCCCAGAAGAAGCATTGAAAGAAATGGCGGATGATAGTTTTTCGGTGATTACCATGTGGCATGTTTTAGAGCATGTTGTGGATTTACATGGTCGTGTTGAAGAAATCAAACGATTATTGAAATCTGAAGGCAGAGCATTTATAGCTGTTCCTAACCATCTTTCATATGATGCTCAGTTTTACGGAAAAAATTGGGCAGCATATGATGTCCCAAGACACCTTTATCACTTTGATATTCAAAGTATTAGTAGGCTTTTTGAAGGGCATGGGATGGTTGTTGATCAAGTGCTTCCGATGAAGTTTGATTCCTATTATGTTTCCTTGTTGAGTGAAGAAATCAAAACAGGCAAAAGAAATTTTATTGCTGGGATGATTAGAGGTTTAATCTCTCAATTGAAGGCTAAAACGAATAGCTGGTCAAGTCAAATTTACGTCATCCGCAAAAAATAGGCGCCAAAGGAGCCGATTGTGGTAAGTGGCGCCCAATATGGAGCAAAGTTATTTCCTGGGCAGCGAAAGTTCGTTAGCGAGCGCCTGGCGACGTATAAATTATGTACTAAGAGTAAATATTTAAGAGTGCTTTAGAGTTTGGTTGATTTAATGTTTGATTTTAATAAATCAGCGTGTTTGAATAATTGCTCGATCTATTCAATTTTGCTTGAGTTTTTAATCAACTGTTTTATTAGCATTTTTCAAACGTGGAACAATTTGAAAAAACATTCTGGACTAGCCTTCTGTTTGGGCCAAAAAAAACCGGAGCTATTAGTTCCGGTTTTTTAAAATAGTATTATGTGATTAGTTGCAACCAGCAATATCAATTAAAAAGTCATTATCAACCCTGTCGTCGCCCGACAAGAATGTTTTCTTCATAACAACAGCTTTAAGTGTTGCTATTTTTTGTCCAGCAGTTAGACCAAAAAAGTCCTGAGGAATAAATGCTTTTTCAAAGCTTCCTCCTCCTATGTCGGCCATTTCCAAATTCGGGTTAGAGCCAACTTGAAAGAAATTTGAAGGACGAATTACTGTTCCGTCAACCAAAGTCACTTCTAAGTATATGTAGCAATTTCCTGAGCCGATATTTTGCATAGAAGTTTTTAGTTCTTTGTCATTATCATAAACAATTCTGAAAATATCGTCTTGTTTCGCATGAGAAGGAAAGCCGTAAACGACAGGGCGAGCAATATTTGGAGGGTTAACCTCAAAAGTCAAATCGGTAGATTTTCTATCTGGGTCGCCATAACCACCTCCATCTTTTGGTTTCACAAGGAAATGGATATCTTCAGCATATACTGTTGCAGCATCAACTTCATAGAATTCAGTTGGAACCATCGTAATGCTGTAAATATGATCAGCTTCTTTAGTCATAACCAAAGCGTCATTGCTATTTTTCCAGGGAGCGCCGCCTAATCCATTAGCTTTAGGAGAGCCAGCAGGAAATTCAAATGGTTTCCAAGTCCAGATGTAAAGATCTAAGCCTGCATCAGCATCTGCGATTAAGTTGATTACATGATCTAAGGTTTGGTCTAGTTGATCCAAATTAACAATCAATTTAAGTTGTTGAGAAGGATCTGTATATTCAACTGGTTCGGAAGTAACAACCTGGCCATATGAATTAAATACACCAGCTCCAATCATCAATAAACAAAGGGCAAATTTTTTCATGGAGTTTGATTATTGAACGCGGTTAAATGAATAAATGTAGCGCAGGTATACAGAACCACATGTGTCGCTTCTTTCGATATTGAATCCGAATTTAGTATCGTTTTCACGAGGCATGTTAGCTATGGGTGCTTCTAAAGTATCTCCATTAGAAGTGTATAGGAACAGCGCTGTAGGATAAGGAGTTGCATCATAAGCCCAGGTTCCACCTGTTCCAAATAAACGAGGAAGAATACCTGCTTGAACGACAGAATACGCATTGTTTTCTTTATCAAAACGAATAATCATTTTATTGCTTTCGCTTGAATTGAAAAAAGACGAAACGTCGCGTGTTTCAGGGATTGGTTGTTTCAAATCAACTTGACTTAAGTTCGATATGACCCAGCTTCCATAGATACCGTCTCCAGCAATGTATTCAGGGCCGATTTCTTTAATTTCCGGCTTACATCCCGACATTGCAATGGCAAAAAGCAATAGACCGGAAAGGATATAGTTTTTCATAGTGTGATGTTTCGTTGTTGTAAAATTATTCGCACCCACCTGTTGGGTTTAGATCGAAGCCAATAACCGTGTTTTCAGAACCGGGAAATTGAAGAACCATTCCAGGGCAATTCCAAGGAGCGTTGCGAGATAATGACTCATTACCTAAAACTCCCATACGCTTGATTTGTGTTGTGCGGTCGCCTTCAAAACAAAGTTCTTTTTTTCTTTCTAAGCGAATATCTTGTAATAATTGTGATCCGGTAGAAGTAAGATCAGAAAGACCGGCTCGTGTTCGGATTTCATTGATATCCTCTAGGGCACTAGATGTATTTGTGCCAAGTGATGCGTATGCTTCAGCACGAATCAACTTCATTTCAGTTAAGTGCAAAATGGGAATCCACATGAATGAACGATCAAATTTGCCAACACCATAAATAGCCGTAGTTCCATTACCAATTTGACGAAACCACTCTTTTCCTCTTAAATCCAGCGAATCTTCGGTCATGGTTGTGTAAAAGGCCACATTCGAGCGCATTGTAGGATTGGTATTATTATCAGAACGATAATTTAAGAATGCTCCGCCACGTTCATCAGAAATGTTGTTTTGATTGTAGCTGACTGTCGCAAATATTTGTTCTGAATTAGCGCCTGAAGTGAAGCGGGTTAAACTATCCAACATAGAAAATTGACCACTGTTTATCACATCTGATGCTTTTTCAGCTGCTAACGAGTATTTGTTTTGATCCATGTATACTCTTGCTAACAAAGCTTTTGCAGACCATTTCGTTGCATAAACACCATTGCTAGCAGGTAGATTCTCTTCAGCAAAAGTCAAGTCTTCAATTATTGCGTCATAGCACTCTTTTACAGTGGAACGAAGGCCCGCTTCTTGAGAATATTTCATTCTTAATACAATTCCTAAATGAGAATCGTCTGAAGTGTAACCAGAAGGTTGAGCAAAAAGGCGAAGAATACCATGATGACATAGTGCTCTTAAGAAGCGAGCTTCTGCTTCTAATTGTGTTTTTTCTGAATCGGTAATATCTGTCACGTCATCTTTCTTAAAGAGCAATTGATTCGCCCGATAGATAGTGATGTAGGCATTCTGATAAACACCACCAATTGTTCCGTTGAATATATCTGTACGGCGCGTGTAAACCTGAATGTAATCATTTT
>JBIKOC010000060.1:0-7423 GCA_044358335.1 Flavobacteriales bacterium
AAAACCTATATCGAACCACTCGTTTTTGGTCATCCCGTTCGAATGGAGTTTAACAATACCTTTTGGCTTGGATTGGCCATCATTCCGGTATTCTGGCTCATTTTACACCATATATCGGGTGCTTATTTCGATGTTTACCGTAAATCTCGTTTAGGTATTCTTGGAACAACCGTTTGGGTTAGCCTCCTCGGTTCGTTGATATTATTCTTCGCTGTTTCTCTCGACGATTTTATCCTTTCCTATCGTTCTTATTACATTTCTTTCTCAGCCCTTTTCGGGATTCAATTTGGCGTGACTGCTATTCAACGTATGTTAATTGCAACTCGAAGCGCTCGTAGAATCCAATCGGGTAAAGTGTATTTCAATACCTTATTAATTGGTTCTGGGAAAAAGGCACTCGATATCTATAAAAAGATTGAAGAACAACCTGTTAGTAGCGGCAATCGATTTTTAGGTTACGTACCTGTAAATGGTACACTCGATCCCGAACTCAGCAATACCTTGCAACGAATCGGTCATTTCGATCAAATGGTTCAATTAATCCAAGATTTGGATGTTGAAGAAGTAATCGTTGCGCCAGAAAATTCGGAACACGCATATCTTGGAAAATTCCTTACCGAGTTAGAAGTAACAACAGTTGTTATTAAAGTAATTCCCGATATCACCGACATCTTGCTTGGATCTGTTCGCATGTCGGCGATTTTTGGTGCTCCTGTAATCGAAATCAGACGACAACTCATGCCTCGCTGGCAGAAGTCCTTCAAGCGGTTGTTTGATATTACTGTATCGCTCTTTGTTTTAGTTTGCTTGTTTCCGGTTTACCTCATCACAGCAATTATAGTAAAAACTACTTCTAGCGGACCAGCTCTATATAGTCATCCTCGAATTGGTTTCAACGGAAAACCATTTCGTATCTATAAGTTTCGCTCGATGTATTGCGATGCCGAAAAACGTGGTCCGCAACTCAGTAGCAAAAACGATTCACGCATTACGCCTTTTGGTAAATTCATGCGTAAAACTCGGCTCGACGAAATTCCACAGTTCTATAATGTATTGGTGGGAACTATGTCGATTGTTGGTCCAAGGCCAGAACGTCAGTTTTTTATTGATCAAATTGTTGAAGTTGCACCACATTACCGTTTGCTTCATAAAGTTCGTCCCGGAATTACCGGCTGGGGACAAGTTAAATTTGGCTATGCCGAAAACGTAGATGAAATGGTTGAGCGCTTGAAATACGATATTCTGTATATCGAAAACATGACCTTGGCGCTCGATTTAAAGATTCTGATTTATACGTTTCTCATTGTCCTTCAAGGAAGAGGGAAATAGACAAATCTAGTTTGAAGTTTCGATGGGAGTTTGCGTTATTTGCACACCTTTCTGAATGCTCGTGCACTCAGGTTAATTCAAATTCAAATGAAAAAAATTGCTGTTATTGGTGCTGGAACAATGGGAAATGGTATTGCACATACGTTTGCCCAATTTGGATTCCCCGTTATTTTGGTTGATGTAAGTGAAGCAGCCTTGAGTAAAGGAATACAAGCAATTACCCAAAATCTCGATCGCCAAGTTCAGAAAGGTATCTTAACTGAAGCTCAAAAATCAGAAACATTAGCTCGCATCTCAACTCAATCACAAATCGACGAACGTTTGTCGGACCGCGATTTAGTTGTTGAAGCTGCATCGGAGAACTTCCAAATCAAATCATCCGTATTCAAACAATTGGATCAACATTGTCAGCCAAGCTGCATTCTAGCATCCAATACTTCATCTATTTCCATTACCCGCATTGCAGCCGAAACCAATCGACCTGCAAATGTGATTGGGATGCACTTTATGAATCCAGTTCCGGTGATGAAATTGGTTGAAATCATTAATGGTTACTCAACTTCTTCAGAAACAAGCAGCATTACAGTTGAACTTTCAGAAGCATTACAAAAAGTTCCAGTGGTAGTGAACGATTACCCAGGCTTTGTGGCGAATAAAATTCTTATGCCGATGATCAATGAAGCCATCATTACACTTCAAGAGGGTGTGGCTGGTGTTCATGAAATTGATACGGTAATGAAACTCGGTATGGCACATCCAATGGGACCATTGCAACTAGCCGACTTCATTGGCTTGGATGTTTGTTTATCTATTTTGCGCGTATTGCAAGATGGTTTTGGCAATCCTAAATACGCTCCATCACCACTCTTAGTAAATATGGTAATGGCTAATCAATTAGGTGTGAAATCAGGAGTTGGTTTCTACGACTATTCCGCAGGCATTAAACAAGCTCGCGTAGCCGATCAGTTTGCTTAATTCACAAACGTACCGTCTTCTATCGATTCAATGATATCTTCAATCATCTTATCCTCTGCATTATTGTTAGGGTCGTAAGATGATTTAAGATTGGACTTGAAAATGCGAGCAAGCGATTGCCAGAAAAATGCTTGAAACGATCCTCGTAAGTCTTTAACTAGACCGTAAGATGTATTTCCAGTTTCACGGTCGATGAGTTTGATTAAAATTCGTCCTTGATTTAAAGTCATGTTTCGAATATCACCTTCAAATTCTTTTTTGAGATCTTCTTCGGCTACTCGTAACAACTTTTTTTGCTCGCGTTCCGATTTACCAATCATCATATCGTTGTATTCTTTTAGTTTTTTACCAGCTACTTTAGAATACGGATAAACTTTAGCAACGTCTCGTTTGAGTCGGCTCCACTTACGTTCTTCTCGTTTACTCGAAAAACTCCTTTTTTCAGAGATGCTAACTGGGTGAAGCGTAACTACAGGTAAAGTATCACCCGATTCAGTAATAATATAGGAAACTTTAAAGCCTGTAGGTTGAGGAGGTGTATCTTGAACCAGTTTGAGACGATCTTTTATTACAAGCTGGGCTTTACCAATCATTGAAAATGAAAGTGTAATAAGCAATACTGAGACGATCCGCATAGTTTGTTTTCGGGGGCCTGCCAATTTATATGCCAGTTGATTTAAAATAAGGCATTAATGCCTGAAGCAACAATTCGGGAGCTTTCACCGGACGATTCCGAACTTTATCAATAAACACCAATTCTGTTTCGGCGGTGTTCAATAATTCACTCTTCTCGTTATACGAGCTATAATGAAAGCGGATTCGAAAAGCAGGTAATTCTTGTATATCTGTTTGAATTCTGATTTCATCATCGTAAAAAGCAGGTTTCATATACTTAATGTGGTAATCAGTCACCGGCATCATCGTTCCAGCTTCCTCTAACGATCGATAACTTATTCCAAGTGCTTTCATGGCTTCAACACGTGCAACTTCAAAGTAGGTAGCATACTGTCCATAGTATACATATCCCATCTGATCAGTTTCTGCATAACGCACTCGCAGAAGGGTTTGATGTGTAAACACAGTAATTTATTTTTGGGAGTTGCTTGATAAAGGAAATGATGTAAATTTTCGGGTTTCTTCTTCCCTCCCGTTTTGTATACACATAAAGTTATCCATACAGTTATTCACGCACTGGTTTTCAGTTTATTGACAGCCTGTTCGACTAACCATCAACCCCGTTCGGTTGCGAAACAGAACATCATAATTGGACAAGGTGGAGCTACAGCTAGCAAGCAATCGATAGAAGACATGATTGTTCCCTATCGAATACCCTTGCTTCAAACCATGGCAGAAGTGCTAGTTACGAGTGATGCACCAGCTGTTAAAGCATTTCCCGAAAGCAGTTTGGGGAATTTGGTTTGTGATTTAATGCGCAGTCAGGCAGGAAGAATTACAGGAAAGCAACCTGATATTGCATTCTATAATACGGGAGGATTACGAATTGAACTTCCGGCAGGCGATATAACTGTTTCTATGATATATGAGTTAGCTCCATTTGAAAACGAACTCGAAACCATTGAAATTCTAGGAAAAGATTTACCTGTTTTATTTGAGCAGATAGCTAAAAGAAAAGGCGGACCTATTGCAGGTGTTACTTTAGGGATAGATTCGCAAGGAAGATTTAAGGCATTAATTGATGGACAGGAAATATTACCCCAAAAGAGTTATACATTAGTATCGAACGATTATTTGATAAACGGAGGTGATAATTATGTAATTCCTCCTTTTAGCAACCGAACCAGTTTAAAAGTTAAGCTTCGTGATGCTTTAATTGCGGAGTTAAGAGAAATGAAAAAAACATCCGCTACCATACATCCAAAAACAGATGGACGAATTTACCTCCTGGACACGCCGTAAGTTTCTAAGAAACGGCTTGAGTATGGCGGCATTGACAGCTGTTCCGGGTTGGGCCAAAGCATTTGAAGCTGAAACGGGCGTTAAGACTTTAACAATTCTTCATACGAACGACTGGCATAGTCGTATTGATCCATTTCAAAACAATGACCCTAAATATCCAGGACAAGGCGGGGCAGCTCGTCGTGCGGCATTAATAGATAGTATTCGTGCAGAACAGGATAATGTTTTATTATTGGATGCGGGTGATATTTTCCAAGGCACTCCTTATTTTAATTTTTATGCGGGAGAACCCGAGTTTAAATTAATGAGTGCGATGGGATATGATGCAGCGACTTTAGGAAATCACGACTTCGATAATGGAATTGATGGACTTGTTAACAAAATGCCATTAGCCAGTTTCCCTTTTGTGAATTGCAACTACGATGTAAGGGGTACTCTACTCGAAGGACATGTCAAACCTTCCATCATACTTAAGAAGAACGGTTTACGTATTGGAATACTGGGAGTTGGAATTGATTTGAAAGGCTTAGTTCCTGATTCAAACTGGAAAGGTATTCGTTACAACAATCCCATTGTAGCGGCTGATAATGAGGCACGTTATCTCAAGAAAGATAGGCACTGCGACATGGTAATTTGTCTTTCACACTTAGGCTTGCAATACGATACACCAAAGGCCTCTGATCACATACTGGCCGCAGGAAGCAGCCACATAGACATAATCATTGGAGGACACACTCATAGCTTCCTTGAAAAACCAATAACTGTCATGAATAAAATAGGCAATCCGGTGACCATTAATCAGGTAGGATGGGCAGGACTAAGATTAGGTCGGCTCGATTACCAATTTAGTAGTATAAACAACGTGAAAAATCAAGGGTTTACCCAAATTGAAGTTTTCAAAAAGTCAATAGCAATTTGATTTTTTTTTCATAAATTTTTAGTAAATATTTGCCGCCTACAATTTGATTCCCTTAGAGCGAAGCCTGATTCAGGGGTCAGCACCTAATCGGCACAGCACTAATAGATTATATAAAGAATGGAAAAGACATTTGAAAAAATCTGGCAAAACTGCCTCGACATTATTAAAGATAACGTCAATCAACAAAGTTTTAAGACTTGGTTTGACCCTATTCGTCCAGTAAAATTGAACGGATCGGTATTAACTATCCAAGTACCGAGTCAGTTTTTCTATGAATGGTTAGAGGAACATTATATTGATTTGTTGAAAAAGACAATCAATAAAGAACTAGGATCAGAAGGACGATTAGAGTATTCCATTATTATGGAAAACAACTATCGTAATTCTAATCCCTATACCGTTAACATTCCTGCTGTGAATCATAAATCACTGAAGAATCCAGCGGTATCAATGCCCATTGACCTAAACAGCAATTCAATAAAGAACCCATTCATTCTTCCAGGTTTGAAGAAAATGAATGTGGAATCTCAACTCAATCCGAACTACTCTTTCGATAATTTGGTTGAGGGAGATTGTAACCGATTAGCGCGTTCGGCAGGTTTTGCAGTTGCTAATAAACCAGGCGGAACAGCATTTAATCCATTATTGATTTATGGAGGAGTTGGCTTAGGGAAAACCCACTTGGCAAATGCAATAGGGATTGAGATTAAAAAGAACTTTCCTAACAAAACAGTTCTTTACGTTCAGTCTGAGAAATTCTGCCATCAGTTTGTAGATGCAGTTAAGAACAATTCACACAACGACTTCATCCACTTTTATCAGATGATCGATGTGCTCATTATTGACGATGTGCAGTTCTTTGCTGGAAAAGAAAAGACTCAGGATGTGTTCTTCCAGATCTTCAATCACTTACATCAAACTGGGAAACAACTTGTTCTTACTTCCGATAAATCTCCAATTGAGTTAATTGGTTTAGAACAACGCTTACTTTCTCGTTTCAAATGGGGCTTGAGTGCCGATCTTCAAGTACCTAATCTGGAAACTCGAATTGCAATCCTTGAAAAGAAAATATACGCCGATGGTATTGAAATGCCTCGTGATGTAATTGAATATTTGGCTTACAATATCACCACTAACGTACGTGAACTTGAAGGTGCATTAATTTCTCTTGTTGCCCAATCAACCTTGAACCGCAAATCCATTACCATGGAACTTGCTCGTCAAATGATTGACAAGTTTGTAAAAAATACTACCCGCGAAATTTCAATCGACTTTATTCAAAAAGTTGTTTCCGATTATTTCAGTCTTCCTCTTGAGCTTCTAAAATCTAAAACACGTAAACGAGAAGTGGTTCAAGCAAGACAAATTGCTATGTTCTTTGCGAAAAACATGACTAAATCTTCTCTTGCTAGCATTGGTCTTCAATGTGGTGGAAAAGATCATGCAACTGTTCTTCATGCTTGCCGTACAGTAAACAACCTTCTCGAAACCGACAAAAAATTCCGTGTCTATATCGATGAGATTGAGAAAAAAATCGGCAACCAATAAATAAAGAATAGAAAATTTGTCCGTCAATAAAATTTTGATGGTTTGTCTGGGAAACATTTGTCGCTCCCCGATGGCCGAAGGTGTTTTACGCGCCCGTATTGAACAAGCCGGAAAGAAAGCCATTGTAGATTCTGCGGGCACTTCCGATTACCACATAGGAGAAAGCCCTGATTTTAGAGCAATTCGAACGCTTGAGAAACATGGTATCGATATTTCTGGATTATCGGCTCGTCAGTTTACTGTTAAAGATTTCGATGATTTCGATTTCATATATGCCATGGATGCTTCTAACCTAATGAACATACTCTCATTAGCGAGAAACGATGACGACCGTAAAAAAGTGAGTTTAATTCTAAATGAAAGTTATCCCGGTAGCAACCGCTCTGTACCTGATCCTTATTATGGTGGTATGGAAGGATTCAACGAAGTGTATTCTTTATTGAATGATGTTTCGACACTCATTCTTGGTAAGCTCTGAGAATGAGTTCAGGTACCATATACCTCTTGCCTACTCTATTAGGTGATGAAGCAAGAACCGACTCGCTTTGTAGCTGGGAAACAGGTTTATTACAAGAGCTAAAAGTTTACTTCACCGAAAATGAAAAAAGTGCTCGTCGTTTCCTACGAAAAGCAGGATTTTCAGGTTCTTTTGATGATATCACCTTACATCGCGTTGACAAAGACACCCGCATAGAAGAACAACTTCAACTACTAACACTTGTGCGTAATGGTACA
>JBIKOC010000061.1:0-7418 GCA_044358335.1 Flavobacteriales bacterium
AGGTGCTTTGCCACAGATGATGAAACCGTTTAAATTTTACTCTGGTTCTCCCTTAGGTTCTGGCAAGCAGCAAATTCCTTGGATTCATATTGAAGACATTGCACGCATATTTGCAGAAGCATGCGGGAATACTAATTGGTTGGGAGCATATAACGCAACAGCCACTAGCGAATGTACAAATAGAGCTTTTTCAAAAGAACTAGCAAATGCCATGAATCGCCCATTGCTTCCTATTTCCGTTCCTTCTTTTGTGTTAAAATTAATGTTAGGAGAAATGAGTGTTGTGGTTCTGGAAGGAAGCCGAATCTCGAATCAAAAATTATTGCAAACTGGATATCAATTAAATTACTCTAATCTAACAACAGCTTTAAATAATTTGATTTCATCATAGAGCTATTCAATTCGGTCGGTGCATTTATTCATGAATGGGGATATTAATTTTAGTCTTTATGATTCACTTGAGCGAACAGACAATCTTTTAGTATAAAATCAATTTCCTTTCTTATTATTGAAGTTTGCTAACCCATCTTCATGAAACACGAGTTATTCTCTTGGTATAGTCCGGCTCTAAACGCCGAGATGCCGCTTGCTATATACGGTCATTATGGATTTTCTATCTTATTAATTCCTACAGCAGCAGCCGATTTTCTTGAATACGATCGCTTTCAGATGATGGATGCGCTCGCTCCTTTTCTTGAAAGTGGAAAATGTAAGATATACTCCATCAACAGCATCAACAAAGAAAGCTGGCTCAATAACGACATGGAACCTGCTCATAAAGCAATCCGCCACAACCAGTTTAACGATTACGTGATAAACGAAGTCATTCCTTTCATTAAGCAAACCAGTAGCGAAGAAACTCCTATCTATACCTGTGGTGCTAGTTTTGGAGCTCTTCATGCGATGAATTTGTTTATGAAATATCCCGACAAAATTAACGGGGTAATTAGCATGAGTGGGGTTTACAACTTAGCCGAATACACCAAAGGTTTTTGGGATGATCAAGTTTACTTCAACAGCCCGGAACATTATGTACAAAACATAAACGACCCCGTTTATCTTGATCAAATCCGCGCGAGCAATCACATTCACATCTACACCGGAAGTGGCGATTATGAAGATCCCAATGCCAACATACGTTTTTCCAATGTCTTGAATGATAAAGGAATTCCTCACGACCTCGATGTTTGGGGGCCTGATATCACTCATGATTGGCCCACCTGGCGGAAAATGTTACCCTACATTCTAGACACAAAATTTTAGTTCTTATTTAACACGTTTCTACTAGATAATTTTATCACAGCAAGCGTCACATCTCTCTGTAATTTAGGTTGATAGGAATAATTCTTTACCTGCAACGGAATATTGAATTACTATCTTAATTTCGTAACCGATTTTATAAACACCATACTTTGAAGCTCAATACCATTAAACCGATCGATTCGGAAATCATTTTAGTACCTTTTGATTTCACTGAAGCTGCACAGAACGCTGTCGTTCACGCCAATTTGCTCGCTCGACTATTTCACAAGAAAATCGTGTTGCTTCACGTAGTCGAAAAAGGACTTTTCAAAGCTGGAACGCCTAATACGCTCAGCGAAAAGGAAACCGATAAGAAACTTGAAGAAGTTGCTGCAACAAATACGGCCAATCAAAAAATCGTCACGAGTCATCAATTGCGTTCCGGAAATATTTTCGACACGATTGCAGATGCTGCTGGCGATTTAAATGCTGCTCTTGTTGTGATGGGAACTCACGGTGTTACGGGTATGCAGCATGTTACAGGAAGCAAAGCCTTGAAAGTAATCACCAATTCGAATCGCCCTTTTGTGGTAGTTCAGAAAAAGGATGCACGCCTTCACGGATATAAAAACATTGTTCTTCCATTCGATTTCTCCAAAGAAACTAAACAGAAACTCGTTTGGGCTGTAGAACTTTCTAAAGTGTTTAATTCTACATTTCACATTTTAGCAGCATACGAAAGCGATGAATACACGTCAAAAGCGGTATCTAACAATATCGCTTATGCTAAGAATTACCTCAAAAGCCGCGATTGTGATTTTAAAGTAACTACAGCCGAAAAAGGTGACTTCTCGAAAGAAACCACCCGCTTTTCTTCACAAGTAGAAGCCGATCTAATCATCATCATGACCAATCAAGGCAAATCATTGAGTGATTTCATTATTGGGCCTTACGAGCAAAATGTAATTGCGAATGAAGCTCAAATTCCAGTGATGACGCTTAATCCGGTGGATAATATGAATGCTGTAAACGGGCACTTGTTCAACTTTGGGAATTACTAATTGTTGCAATGTTGAAATCAGTTGGTTTTTCTCTTTCGCTTAGTTTCGGAATTCTAACTGTATTATTCAGTTGCTCTTCTTCCAAAGAACAGCTTGTGATTGATGAAAATAACTGGATAGATTTAACCTATTCGTTTGATAGTACCACACTTTATTGGCCAAATAATCCGAATGGTTTTGAGCATCATGTGGATTCAAAAGGAATAACACCGCTAGGCTATTTCTATTCTTCTTATTCGGTTTGTGCGCCAGAACATGGTGGAACACACCTCGATGCACCTATTCATTTTGCAGAAGGAAAGCAAACGGTGGATGAATTGCCTATTAATCGATTATGTGGAAAAGGTGTAATGATCGACGTTTCGAAAAAGGCTTTGAAGGAACGCGATTTCTTAATTACGATTGCCGATATAGAAAACTGGGAAAAAGAAAATGGCATCATTAGCGATAGTACTATTGTGCTTTTCAAAACAGGATATGGTCAGTATTATCCCAATCGCGAAAAGTATTTCGGTACAGCTTTGCGTGGATTAGAAGCTATTCCACTTTTACATTTTCCTGGATTAGATCCCAAGGCGGCAAAATGGCTGATAGATAAGCGTAAAGTGAAGGCTGTAGGGTTGGATACGCCAAGTCTCGACTTTGGACAATCCAAAGATTTCCAAACGCATCGTATACTGATGGGCGAAGATTGTCCTGGGTTTGAAAATGTAGCCAACCTTGACAAACTTCCTTCAAAAGGAATCTACATCATGGCATTGCCAATGAAAATTGGAGCAGGAAGTGGGGCCCCACTTCGCATAGTGGCTAATGTGATGAAGCCCCTGAAATAAGATCAGTTCAACAAATCGAAACCACAGAAAGGAACTAGAGCTTTCGGGATGCGAATTCCTTCAGGTGTTTGATGATTTTCGAGCAAAGCCGCCACAATACGCGGTAAAGCCAATGCCGATCCGTTGAGTGTATGCGCCAAACGAGGTTTTGAATCGCCTTCGCGGAAACGTAATTTCAAACGATTACTTTGGAAAGCCTCAAAATTGGAAGTCGAACTCACTTCTAACCACTTGCCTTGTGCTGCTGAATATACTTCCATGTCGTAGGTGAATGCAGAAGCAAATCCCATATCGCCACCACATAATTGCAATACGCGATACGGAAGTTCCAACTCTTTCAATAAGCCGGTAACGTGATTTCGCATCTCTTCTAACAAGGTATACGATTGGTCAGGATGTGCAATTTGTACGATTTCTACTTTGTCGAATTGATGCAAACGATTCAATCCTCGTACATCTTTCCCATAGGAACCTGCTTCTCTTCTAAAACAGGGTGTATAACCACATGCTTTAATCGGAAAATCTTCAGCTTTCTGAATGGTGTCGCGGAAAATATTGGTAATTGGAACCTCGGCAGTTGGAATCATGTAATAATCATCCACTTGCATATAATACATCTGCCCTTCTTTATCAGGCAATTGCCCTGTTCCAAAACCTGAATCGGCATTTACCATTAATGGTGCTTGATATTCGGTGTAACCTGCAGCAGTCGCTCGTTCGAGGAAGAAGTTTATTAATGCACGTTGTAAACGAGCTCCCTTTCCCTTGTAAAAAGGAAAACCAGCGCCGGTAACTTTAACTCCTAATTCGAAGTCGATGATATCATATTTCTTGGCTAAATCCCAGTGTGCTTGGGCATCAGCATGTAAAACCGGGATTTCACCATGCGATTCTACTGTAACGTTTTCTTCTGGACCGCGACCAAATGGAATTGCAGCAGCTGGAACATTCGGTATAGTCAACAAAATCTGACGAATAGCCTCTTCCGATTCAGCCAACTTAGCTTCCAACACCTTGCTTTCCTCTTTAATCGTAGCCGTTTCTTCTTTCAACACATTCGCCTCTGCCGCTTTTCCCGATTTGAATAATTCCCCAATCTCTCGCGCAATTTGATTCGCACGTGCTAATTTGTTGTCCAACTCGGTTTGTACCGATTTACGCATATCATCCAATGCGATAATCTGATCCACACGTTCGAGTGCATCCAGATTATTTCGTTTAGCCAATCCAGCAAGAACGGCATCTTTTTTTTCACGGAGATAAGGAACCTGAAGCATAGTATTTTCTATTTAAGCGGCGGCAAAGTTAAGCCTTGCCGGAAATTAACACACTCCTTTTGTAGTTCTTTGTAGTTTCGTTGTCTTCTTTCTTCTATGTTGCGCTTCCTGATTAGTCTTTTTACCTGCCTTTTTGCTCTGAATGTTGCTGGTTTTGCACAGGTTTCTCCTTGTAATCAAACCTATACCGATCCTCAAGGTGCAGGTGTATCTTATTTTTCCGATCTTCTTTTTTCGGATACTCTTTTTGTAGCAGCTAATCAAAATCTGACGCTTAACTTCTCACTCATCGATTTAGCCGAGGGCGACACCTTGCGTATTTACGATGGAGTATTCTTGAATGAACTCGCCGTTTTCACAACAGGAAGTCCACTCGATAGCATTCAATCGATAAGCTCATCCATCATCCTAAACTTTAGCAGTGATCAAGCTTTTGAAGCTGAAGGATGGGAAGCTACACTAAATTGTATGTCAGCAAATTTTATTCAACTTACTTTTCCTACTGATACAATCTGTGCTGGATGGGAAGGCAATGTCGATTTTCTAAGCAATCTCCCACCAGATTTATTCATCGAAACGATGCTAAGTAATGCAGTTGGCGATTTTTCTAATCCAACACCTATCGGAGAAGCATCTTCATCTGATATAACCCTATTTTTAGCATTAGCGGCAGATTTAACAGCTAGCGATAACTACATAATCCGAATTCAAATTAATCTTTCAGATAGTGTATTTATTTATCAAGATATTTCCCTACAAATCAATACAGTCCCTCTTCAACCAAGTATAATTGGACCATCAACCTTTTGCGGAGAATCAATCACACTAAGTACCGAAGATCAATTTCGAATTGATTTCCAGTGGTTTTTGAATTCCGATTCCATTCCATCTGCTAACAATCTCAATCTGAACACAAACCAAGCAGGGACTTATTGGGTTACCACTTCAAATAGTTGTGGAACGCAATCCTCTTCATCTTTCATTTTAACACAAACTCCACTGCCTGCAGTTGCTGTATTATACACGAGCGATAATCAACTTTGTCCTGGAGAAGAAGCAAGCATTGGCTTTATTGCCGATGGTGATACATCGGCATTTACTTGGATTCGATCCGGTTTGCAATTAGGTTTTACTTCAGAAGAAATTCAAACAACTATTCCAGGTGAATATGTGTTATCTCGTATCAATCAATGTGGTAGCAGTTTATCCGACACGCTTTTGATTGAAACCATTCTACTTCCGCCAGCTGTGCTCATTCAAGCAGCCGGACCACTCAGTTTTTGCGAAAGTGGAGTAGTGCAGTTGAATATTCCCAATGCCGACAATAACCAAATTCAATGGTTTCGTGATTCGATATTAGTTCAAACGGGAGCAGAATCATTCGATGCTAGTTTATCAGGAATCTATTCGGTTTCATTAAGTAATGTCTGCGGATCTACGCCTTCTTTCAATACCGCTGAAGTGAGTGTTCAACTCAACCCAATTCCAGCTCAGTTGAGTGCTGCCGGCCCAACCACTTTATGTGAAGGAAACAGCGTTTTGCTTTTAGCCGAAGTCGCAAGCGGACAACAAATTTCCTGGCTATTCAATGGTCAACCAACAGGCAATTTAACTGTACAATTGAGTGCCGATCAAACGGGCATTTATAGTTTAACTACGAGCAATTCCTGTGGATCGGTTTCTTCGCAAAACACCATTCCGGTTACCATCAATCCGCTACCATTTGTTCCAACACTATACAGCCTAAGTACTCCGGCACTTTGTAATGGAAGTTCGGTTACCATTGCCGTCGAAGCACAAACGGGTGTTACCTATGCTTGGAAACGGAATGGTTCGGCCTATCTTGGAACAACTAATAGCATCACCACTTCGCAACAAGGAGTGTATACCGTTTCGGTTAGTAATGGTTGTGGCACATTGTTAAGCACAAATACCATAAGCGTTATTTCTGGTTCAGCTCCCGTAAATCCTACAATCTCCGCGGGAGGAACAACAACGTTTTGTCAAGGATTGTCGGTAATGCTTACTACACCGCCGCAACAAGGAGTTATTTATTCTTGGCTGCTCAATGGAACTCCAACAGGCGATGCATCTTTCTCTATGCAAGCAACTCAAGTTGGCGCATATACGGTTGAAGTCTCTAACGCATGCGACACACTCGTTTCAACGACGAGCTTACCAGTAAATGTTTTACCGCTTCCTATTCAAGTAGAAGTTAACCCAATTGGCGAGTACAGCATTTGTCAAGACGATAGTTTAGAACTCAGTATTCCGGTAGTTTCGGGCGTGAGTTATCAGTGGCGCAGAAACAATCAACCCGTTGGATTGAACACCAACAGCATTGATGCATTTCAGGAAGGCAGTTATACCATTGTGCTCGGGAACTCATGCGGAACAACTCCAGCGTCCAATTCGGTTTACCTGAATATCGATTCTATTCAACCAGCACTTTCCGCCATTGTGGCTCAACCGGGAACAGCCCTTTGTCCGGGTGGTTATGTGTTACTGAATGCTGCTCCTGTTCCTTTTCAGTTGTATCATTGGTATTTAGATGGTGTTCAAATTCCTGGTCAATTTTCGGCTGTATTACAAGCCACCGAATGGGGAACCTACACTTTACAAACTAACAATGCCTGTGGCTCTTCTGCAGAATCTCCTTCGGTAACACTCGGACCAGGTGATCCCCCATCCGATTTCGAAGTATACATTACCGATGACCCTGTTTTTTGCTCAAACGATAGTCTTACCATCACCGCTCAAACCGAATTTGGTGTATCCATCCGTTGGTTTTTAAATGATGTGTTTTTGGTAGAAGGACCTGCACAGATTTTTGCTAACCAAGCAGGTGTTTACTCAGCCAATTGTTGGAATGGTTGCGGCGAAGCTTCTAGTACCAATCAGTTGGAAATATCGACGATTCCAGCACCCGGAATTCCCATTATCACCTTAAGCGGAAACAGCCTAACAACCGATGCTTCCGGAACTTTGCAATGGCTCGATGCCAC
>JBIKOC010000062.1:0-7353 GCA_044358335.1 Flavobacteriales bacterium
TGGCATTGTTAGATTATATCCGCAAGAATCCTGAAAGTGAAAGTGAATCAAAGATAGTTAGTAAGCTTTATGGCAAGGGAGATAAGAATGCATATTATCGTTTAAAGAACCGATTGCTGGAGGATTTGAATAAGTCATTGGTGCTTCAACATTCGTCGGATGAAGAGATTATGCAGCTTTATCAGCTATTGGCAATCGTCCGGATTTTCACGTCTAAGAATCAGCATCAAATCGCATTTCATTTCTTACGAAAAGCAGAACAGCGGGCACAAAAGATTGAGAATAACGAGTTGTTAGATATTATCTATGGTGAGTTTATCCAGCTATCTCATACGCTATTAGTGATTAACCCAGAACTATATATTGCAAAACGAAAGGAAAATAACGAGTCATTAGCTAGGTTGAGGGAAATGGATGATGTGTTAGCGGTTGTGTCTTACCGATTGAAGATCTCTCAAAATTTTGGTGAGCAGGAGAATACATTAAAAAACATGTTGGAACTGGTTACGAATCAGTATGCAGGCAATGCAACATTCTTACGCTCGGGTCGATTCAGGATCAAGTTATTTAGTTTGGTAAGCCAGCTTCTGTTACAGCGGAAAGATTACTTGAGTTTGGAAGATTACTTAGTACAAACTTGGAAGGAGTTTTCTGATGAGCACATTTTTACTCGAAATACACACGATACTAAGCTTCAATTGCTAACCTATATTGTAAACACCTTATTTAAAAATGGTAAGGTGAGTGAATCTTTAGCTTTTGCTGAAAATCTTCATGCTGCCATGCAGGAATTTAATAATCTCTTGTGCGATAAATATGAGATTTTCTACTATAATGCTTTAGTAAACAATTATTCTACATCCGATATTCCAAAGGCTATCTCCTTATTACAAGAAATGCAGAACCGTCCGAATTTAAAGAAGGTTCCTTTCTATGAGTTATTTATTTACTTGAATTTGGCTACTAGTTATTTTGATTTGAAGAATTATAATCAAGCAATTAAGAATCTCAATAAGCTCTATCATATCGATAGCTATCCTAAAGCCGACAAGACTTTACGCTTCAAAATTTCGATAGCGGAATTAATCGTTCGATATGAATTGAATGATTTAGATTTCTGGAAATATCGGTACGAGCAAATCTCTCGAGAATATCAGGATGAATTTTCACGCCCATCTGGTTTAAGTGAATTTGATTTGTTGAAAATGATGGATCGTGCCGTAAATGAGGTAGAAGGCTTGAAAAATAAATCACTCCGTGCCGACTTAGATGAACTACTGGCACATTTAAAACAAACAAGCACCGAAGATGAAGTGATTCATTATTATCGTTGGCTAAACGAGAAAGTTTATGGTAAGTAAGCGTGTTTATTTCGACTACAATGCAAGCACTCCGGTTGATTCGCGCGTATTGGAAAGTATGATACCCTATTTCACCGAAGTTTTTGGGAATGCATCTAGTCGTGCACATGCTTTTGGTTGGGAAGCCGCCGAAGCTGTTGCTATAGCTCGTGAGCAGGTTGCAAATCTGATTGGTTGTGAGACGAATGAACTCACTTTTACATCTGGATCTACCGAGTCGTTAAATATGGCTTTGCATGGAATTGCACGAATGTATCAGTCGAAAGGGAAGCACCTAATTACGTTCTCAACCGAACATAAAGCAGTGCTAGAGCCACTTATTTATTTGAAAGATTTAGGTTGGGAAGTAGCTATTTTACCCGTTGATGAACGCGGATTACCTAATCTCGAACAACTAAGAAACACTCTTCGTTCCGATACTGTTTTTGTTGCAGCTATGTTAGCTAATAACGAAAGCGGAATCGTTTGGCCTATCGCCGAAATGACTGAATTGACTAAGGCTTCAGGAGCATTTTTCATTTGTGATGCCACTCAAGCATGTGGTAAAATCCCGGTTGATGTAAATGAATTAGGAGTGGATGTGTTAGCCTTATCGGCGCACAAATTTTATGGTCCGAAAGGATGTGGAGCATTATATCTTAGACGAAAAAATCCGCGAGTGAATTTAACCCCACTTTTTTTTGGTGGCGGACATGAAAATGGAATTCGCCCCGGAACGTTAAATGTTCCCGGAATTGTAGGTATTGGAAAAGCTGCTGAATTAGCAAAAGAATCACTAGTGTACTATGCCCAAAAGACCAGTCTGCTAAGAGATTTATTTGAGCAAGAATTAATGCAGATTGATGGAGTTCACATTCATGGAATCGCTGTTCAACGATTACCCAATACCTCCGCGTTTAGAATAGAAAATGTATCTGCAACACGGTTAATACAAGGAATGCCGAACTATGCCTTTTCAACCGGATCGGCCTGTTCATCAGCCTTGCCCGAGCCCTCACATGTTTGGACGGCTTTAGGTTTAACTGAAGAGCAGGCTTACGAAACGGTTAGGTTCTCATTTGGGATGTTTAGTCAAGAAGAAGAAATCCGGAATGGGATATCAATCTTGAAAAACATCGTTAAAAGCTGAATTACATCACTTTGGCTAACCAAAGAATTTGCTCACGACGAAGTTCGTTGAATAGTTTTTCAAACATTTCAATTCCCTCTTTATGTTCAGGATGTACTTCAGAGCGACGATGGTCAGAAGCGGTTGGGTTTTTAGCTATTTCGGCAGTTATTTCAGATTCGTGTTTACGAATATCGTGACTCAATTTCTCGATGTGAGACGATTGAATTAGGAGTTGATTTTGGAAATGTTCTACCTGAGCTAGAACTTCTTGCACGGAGTTTTTAGATGCTACTTCGCTAATGCGATTTTGCATGATTTTAATTTCATCGCGGTAAAACTCTAAACGATTAAGCCATTCGCGATGTTCAAGGTGTTGTTCGGTAATGAGTGCTGTTTTCATAATCGGGTCAGATTGGTTACAAGCAAAGGTTACCTATTAAAAGTGCTTGAACTATGACCTACATCATTAAGATGGCTGATTTTTCTCAGCTAAGTGTACGCATATAAAAACGGTAGAGTAGCCAAACAGCAATAGCTAAGAATATTATTCCTGAGATTCGGTGAAAAAGGGTAAGTGCTTTAGGAGTTAAGAAGCGCTTTAGTTTACGCGCCATGTATATTTTACCAAGATCAATCAGGAAGTAGGAGATGAGCGTACTAGAAAAAAAAGCGATGATTAGTGACATATCACCTTTAAAACTTCCTGCAACAGCCGGCACAGCTCCAAACCAAATTAGAAATACCGATGGGTTGAGGAAATTGATACCTAATCCTTTGAAAAATAATCCAGTATGATTGAGTTTGGAAACGGTAGCTATTTCGGGAACTTCTGATGGCCTAGTTTCTTTCTTCGGGTTGAGAATCAATACTAAACCAAAAATGATGAGAATAAGAGCCCCAATCATGGCAGACCAAAACTGAATAGCTGGATTAGTGAAATCGACATTCACTCCCATGGCAAAAATCATCATCATCGCCGCAGCAATTATGATGAAGTCGCTAATGAGCACACCTGCATCGAAAATGAGCGATTCTTTCCAGCCTTTGTCGATACTGGTTTGGATTAACATGAAAAAAACCGGACCGAACGAAAAGCTCAGGCCAAGCCCCATGACAAATCCATTCCAGATGGCGCTTTCCATTATTCTTTGTTAACCTGAATAAAGGATTCCCATTCGGCTAGTTGCTCTTTTTTGAGCACTCGAGGAAATTTATTTTGTCCGCCTTCTTTGCCTAAAGCACGCATCCAATCATAAAACATCGAAACGGGTAAAATTTCGAGGTGCATTTCTTTTAGTGCTGAGCGGCGTTCAACAATATAATCATCGTTTACGGCCTTCAGCTCTTCGTCGAGTTTCAAACGGAATGTATCCGCATCTACTGTATCATCAGTACCAACAAACCATTTATGTCTGAAGCCTGTTTCATCAATTTCACCAGCAACACAAAATTCGGTCACGCCAATTCCAAAATAATCAGCGGCTTTCATGATGCCGTGATTCATATTGTCAACACTAAGATGTTCCCCACAAATACTGAGGTAATGCTTTGTTCTTCCAGTGATAATTATTTCGGAGTTGTCTAAATCTGTAAATCGAATCGTGTCGCCAATCATATATCGCCAAGCACCAGCACAAGTTGAGATGAGAAGGGCGTAATCGACACCAACTTCCACCTGTTCTAGTGTTAGAACTTGAGCATTTTTCATAGGCATTCCATCAGAATCGAAATTGCTATCGTTAAACGGAATGAACTCGAAGAAAATGCCATTGTTGAGAACTAACTCCATCGAACCGGGCTTGTCTGTGCCTTGATAGGCAATAAATCCTTCGGAAGCTAAATAGGTTTCGATATAATGGAGAGGGTGAGCCATTAATTTTTCGAATCCTTTTTTGTAAGGCTCAAAAAATACTCCTCCATGCACGTAAATGCGAAGGTTTGGCCAGATATCGTGAATGGTTTTAACTTGATAATGTTCAATTATCCGTTCAATAACAATTTGAATCCAAGCAGGAACCCCCACAACTATTCCAATATCCCAATCTTTGGCAGCTAAAATAATTTCTTCCAGCTTGGCTTCCCAATCACGTTCTTTCGCAATGCGTTTACCCGGTTTGTAATGAGCTTGAAACCAAAATGGAATTTGAGTGCCGTTAATACCACTCAAATCACCTTCGTAATAACTCGATTTCCATTGCAGATCAGTTGATCCACCAAGCATGAAAATTCCTTTTTCAAAGAGTTCGGGCGGAAGATCGTAATAGGCTAAGGAAAGTATTTGTCGAACACTTGTTCTACGCATACTTCGAATCATTGCCTGAGTAACAGGGATTTTCTTACTCGGTGCACCTGAAGTACCTGAACTAAGCGCGAAGTACTGCACTTTGCCAGGCCAAGCAACATCTTCCTCTCCTTCAAGAGAACGATGCCACCAAGCATCATGGATAGATTCATAATTGAAGATGGGCACTTGCTTACTGAAAGCCGCATAAGGGTCATCTGCACGTAAGATCTCATCAAACCCATAAGTTCGTCCAAGCGCAGTATTCTGTGCTTTTTTGATCAGCTTCAGGAACGTTTTTTCCTGCTTCTTCTCCGGACTTAGGCGGCGGCGAACTCTGCGAAGTGTTTTCTGCAGTGTGAGCGCACGTTTGATTGCAATTCCTACTAATGCCATGTTCAATCAATCCTTAACTCATGCGAAGCATGATCAGTTCTTTTTCTGTGAGAAACCGGAATTTCCCACGTGGAAGGTCTTTTTTCGTCAAGCCCGCGAAATACGTGCGGTCTAGCTTAACCACAGCATATCCGAGGTGTTCAAATATACGGCGTACAATTCTGTTTTTACCTGAATGAATCGCAATACCTACCTCAGATTTGTCCGTTCCTTCGCCAACATACGCAATTTCATCCACTTCTGCCAAACCATCTTCTAAAGTTAGCCCATCCAGAATCCGCTTCATGTCAACCGCCTTTAGGTTTTTATCCAAGCTTACATGGTAGATTTTTTTCACTTGATAACTTGGATGAGTCAGCTTTTTAGCCAATTCGCCATCGTTTGTCATCAGCAATAAACCAGTTGTGGTTCTATCTAGTCGGCCAACAGGATACAAACGTTCCTTACAAGCATTTTTAACTAATTCCATCACTGTTTTACGTCCTTCTGGATCGTTCGCAGTAGTGATGGTATCTTTAGGCTTATTCAGCAATAAATAACGCTTGGTTTCTTTGCTGAGTGTTTCGTCACCGTATTGGATTTTATCCTCCGGACTAACCCGAGTACCCAATTCAGTAACAACTTTCCCATTTACTTTAATCGCTCCACTTTTAATCATCTCATCCGCCTCGCGACGTGAGCAAATACCAGCATTGGAGATGTATTTATTCAAACGGATTTTTCCATCTGTTTCTTCTAGGGTAGGAACGTGAGCTTTCTTAACCCGGTATGGTGTTGGACGCTTTCCTTTTAAAAATTCAGGTCGCTCCATCGGTTCTGCCCAATCCTGATCTGACTTTCCTCGCGGACGAGGTGCTGGACGATCACCAAGTTTTCCTTTGCGTTCGAATGGACGATCTCCATCTTTCGCATATTTATCATCGCGTCGTACTGGACGATCACCGAATTTTTTTTCGAATGGTTTATCCTCGAAGCGTTTTGGACGATCAGAGTCTTTTTTGTCGAAAGGCTTATCATCATAACGTTTTGGACTATCTCCTTCTTTCGAAAATTTATCATCTCGACGTGGGGGGCGATCTCCGAATTTCTTTTCGAAAGGCTTATCATCGTATCGTTTTGGACGATCCGAATCTTTCTTATCGAAAGGCTTATCATCGTAACGTTTTGGACGATCGGTATCTTTTGAAAATTTATCATCACGACGAGGTGGACGGTCACCGAATTTCTTGTCGGATGGTTTATCGTCGTAACGTTTAGGGCGATCGAAATCTTTCTTGTCGAATGGTTTATCATCACGACGAGGCGGACGATCACCGAATTTTTTATCGGATGGTTTATCGTCGTATCGTTTAGGACGATCGCTATTAGAATAGCTGTCTTTGTCTTTACGAGGAATTAATCCATCTCTTTTTTTAGGAGCAGGTCGGTCGCTTCCCCATTCAGCTGTATCGCCTCGCTTCTCACTTTCTTTCACGAAAGATTTGATTGGGCGATCCCCAGATGATTCGGGTTTAAATGTAACAGGAGGGCGGTTTCCACGCGGTTCGCGTTTGACCATGCCTTCGCGTTTCTTTCCAGGAATCAGTTTAGCAAATGCATCTACGCCATAATCTTCTTTGGAAGGTTTAGGAGCAGAGGCACGTTCCGGTTTTTCCGACTCAAAAGATGCTTTTGTCGCACGCGGTTTTCTAATTGGTGCATCCGACTCCTCTTTAGGAGCGCGGGTTGCAGTTTTCCTTGGAGCTTTCTCAGCTGCAGGTTCGTCTTTTTTTACCCGTGTGCGCCGCTCCCGCGGGGCTTCTTCGAGTTCTGATTTTTTGAGTCGTTTCGGACGCGTAACACCTTCCTCGGGTTGCACTGCGTTCTCTGCCGGTTTCTTGGCCATAGGGATTTCTTGAATATGCAAAAGTAGCCCATTTTCACCTATAATTAGTCAAAAGGACTGAATGCCCACGTAATGTGATGGATACTGTGCTGATCCTCAGTGCCTGTAACAGCTATCACATCAAATCGAGTTTCCATATCGCTATTTTTCTCACGGATATATGCTTCTGCTGCATTCACTAAATTGCGTTGTTTTCGGAGACTAATTGCATCCTCGGGCGTTCCGTAGTTGTTGTTTGAACGCATTTTTACTTCCACAATTACCAGAAATGAATCTTTGATTGCGATAATGTCAATTTCCTCGAATCGATTCCGCCAAT
>JBIKOC010000063.1:0-7341 GCA_044358335.1 Flavobacteriales bacterium
ACCTATAACAGTTGTTTCATCAATAACAACGGTAATATTTCTTTTAACCAAGAAGTTGGTGCATTCTCCTCTGCAGCATTTCCAAACGATTTCGTTATGGTTGCTCCATTTTGGGCTGATGTTGACACTCGTGGAGGAGCTAGTGGTTTAGTCCATTACAAAATAACAGAGCATTACATGGTTGTTATTTGGGATCAAGTTGGTTACTACAGCAGCGCCACGGATAAATTAAATAGCTTCCAACTAATTATTTCTGATGGTACTGCGCCTATTGTGCCTTTTGGAAACAATACTGCATTTTGTTACGGCGATATGCAATGGACTACAGGAAGTGCATCAAATGGTGTAAATGGTTTCGGTGGTATCCCTGCTACATCTGGTTCTAATCGAGGAAATAGTCAAGATTATATCCAGTTTGGTCAATTTGGTCAAGCGGGTGGTGTTTATCAAGGGCCATTTGGAAATAACAGCGGTATCGATTGGTTAGATAATCGTTCTTTCTTTTTTAGCTCATGTACTGAGGGTATTTCTGATAACGTTCCTCCAATCTTAATTTCATCTAACATTTGTGAAACGGCATATATCTGCGTTGGAAATCAAGTTAGTTTCGAGCTCAGTTTCTTTGCGGTAGAAGAAGGTCAAAACTGTACCATCGCTATAAGTCCGACTGAAGCTGAACTTCCGGGCTTAACCATTGTAAGTAATACTGTTGGTAACATAAGTACTATAAATGGTTACATTGATGCATTGCCTGAAAACATTGGCTCTCACGACTTAACCTTTACCGTTACCGATGATGGTAATCCTGCTGGTGTGACAGAGCTAATATTAACTGTAGTTGTGGTTGATAACAACTTTACACCAGTAATTACAGCATTACCTGATTCTATTTGCGAAGGAAATTGTGCAACTCTATCTGTAGGAGAATTTGACACCTATCTTTGGTCGACAGGAGAAACTACTCCAACTATTCAATCGTGCAGTACAACTGAAGTATACACATGTACAGTTACCATTGGAACATGTTCAGGAACAACTGATCCTTACTCTGTTCCTTCAGTTACAATTAACCCTCCTGTTATTGGTGGAGATTCAGTATTATGTGGAAACGTTCAAGGTTCAATTGGTGCTCAATTAGGCTATGCATCCTATTCTTGGGATAATGGACAGTTTGGAGATACTATTTCTGTAGGACCAGGTACTTACATCTTAACTGTTACAAATAATGGTGGTTGTATAGCTCGTGATACATTCACAGTTGTAAATTCAGATCCTCAACCTGTGATTATTGGTGATAATCATACCTGTTTCGATGAATTGTCGCAGATTAAACTTATTGGTTCTTTTGAAACTTACCTCTGGTCTAACAACTCTACCCAATCGATTAACTTTGTAAATCAAGGAACTTTCACAGTTACTGTGACCGACTCAAATGGTTGCACTGGCGTTTCAGCTCCTTATACTGTTACCAATTCACAACCAGATGCACAATTTACCGGTATAGTGGCTTTTTGTGAAGGCGATAGTATATTGCTGATTGGTTCTGGGACATATGATTCGTACTTATGGTATTCAACACCAAATGGAAGTACTCCTACCGATACTCTAAGTAATAATGATAGTTTGTATTATAGTGGTGGTCAACTTACATTAGAAGTAACTGATAATTTTGGCTGTACGGATACGATCAATTCAAATGTGGAATCCACACCACTCCCGATTGCTTCATTTACGCGTGAACCATCCCAAAACTCAGTATTTGTAAATATTCCAATTCAGTTTACTGATACTTCTGTTCCGGCTTCAACAGATCCAATTGATACGTGGGATTGGAATTTCACTCCTCCTTCTCTCGATTTAATCGATCAAAATCCATTAATCTCTTTCCCTGACACCGGGGTTCAATACATTACATTAATTGTTACTTCTGAATTAGGGTGTATTGATACCACTACTTCTTTTGTTTACATCGTGGATGATCCATTCGTTCCTAATGCAATTTCTCCTGATGGTGATGGAATTAACGACTACTTGAAAATTCCATTCTTAAGTGGCTTCCCTGGCAACAAAGTGGTTATTTACAACCGTTGGGGTAAAAAAGTTTACGAAGGAGATGATTACAAAAACGATTGGAATGGAGATGATCTTCCTGCAGGAACTTATTTCTACGTTGTAAATGCTCCTAACATGAAGACTGAACTTAAAGGTTCTGTTACTATTTTAAGAAACTGATTTACCGAAAATACATGGAGCGGCGATTGTTCTTTTTGAACTTTCGCCGTTCTTTTTATGTTATCGTGTACATTTGACACCCAATATTGAGCTGTGAAAGTAACCGAACACATCGAAAAAGCC
This sequence comes from Flavobacteriales bacterium, assembly GCA_044358335.1. Classification (GTDB taxonomy): domain Bacteria; phylum Bacteroidota; class Bacteroidia; order M30B66; family M30B66; genus CALQRR01. The sequence continues at coordinate 2,356 of JBIKOC010000063.1, forward strand.
TCTGGAACTCTTTTCTCATTTGAGGTTTTGCCTTCGTTAAAAGGCCGTGATATTCAAGATTTATATGATGGTATAGAACCATTACTTGAATTCAATCCGAGTTTTATCAATGTAACCTATCATCGGGAAGAGTTTATTTATAAAAAACTCAACAATGGCTTGCATGAAAAAATCCATGCTCGTAAACGCCCCGGTACGGTTAGTATTTGCGCCGCAATTAAAAATAAGTATGGCATTGATACTGTTCCTCACTTGATTTGTGGTGGCTTTACTTGCGATGATACTGAGCTCGCTCTTATCGACATGCATTACCTAGGAATGGATAATGTATTAGCCTTGCGAGGTGATTCCGTAAAAGGTGATTCGCAATTTATCCCCGAAAAAGGTGGACATGCATACGCATCAACACTTGTAAGCCAAATTTCGGAAATGAATAAGGGCCATTACCTCGATGATGAAATTGTAGAAGGTATTCCTACCGATTTTTGCATTGGTGTTGCCGGATATCCTGAAAAACACTTTGAAGCTCAAAACCTAAAAACCGACCTCAAACATTTGAAAGAAAAGGTCGATGCAGGTGCACATTATATTGTTACCCAAATGTTTTTCGATAACCGCAAGTTTTTTGCTTTTACTGAAGCTTGTCGAAAAGCTGGAATTAATGTTCCCATCATTCCAGGAATTAAACCCATCACGACACTTAAACACATCTCCTTCTTACCTAAAACATTTCACATCGATATGCCTGAAGCATTAGCCGATGAACTCGAAAAGTGTAAGAATAACGAACAGGTGATGCAAGTGGGAATTGAATGGGGAATACAACAATCTAAAGAGCTTATTGCTGCAGGAGTTCCTTGTATTCACTATTACACCATGGGGAAATCAGAAGCCGTTAAACGAATCATTAAAGGTTCTTATTGATTGCTAAATCGAATCAATCGAGCACTTCCCTTTTCTTGAGATAAGGATAGAATGGAACCATTTGGCTCTTTCCATGAAACTGCCGGCATCAAAGGGTAACTTGATGCCAAATTAGGTTCTAATAATTGACCGTTGCTATTTACCGATATCAATCGCAACTGACTCTTCTCTGGGTTCTCCATCACCTCATCTGCTTTGCCCGTTTTCCCAGACGCACCATTGTATAAAAACTCCAAGTTTCCAGTAGAGGTTTTAGATTGAATGAACGATAGAAATCCACCTTCATCATCAATCGAATGCTGAGCTTTGGAAATGGTTTGATACCAATCCACTCCGCCAGTTTGATTGAACGAAACCACTAGAATGTTCCCATTGCGATAATGCATGTGACAAATCTCTATTCCAGTTCTATAATCGTTTTCACATTCGGGATGAATATCTTCATTTTCGGCTACTAGTAACAAATCCCCTCCCTTTCCAGAAACACTCTCTCGCATCTTAAATCCGGAGAAATTCTCCAAGCCAGCAGTAGTATTTTCACCAGCAAATAAAGATTTAAATCCTGCATCCATCCGATGAATCCCTTTACTTTCAATCAATCCTGTTTCACGATCAATTCGTAAGTAAAACAATCCCGACACATTTTCCTTCGCCTGAAAATCGTCACGTATTAAACCACAAACCAATAATTTATCCTCGGCATTTAGAGACATCTCCAATCCCGAAATAACTTTTCCCTGGATATCTAATTGGTATTCAATTACCTCATCACTCATCACCGGAAAAGCATACAAAGCAAAAACTCGATCTAAGGTGTCGTCGGATTTGTTTCCTCGAATCATTACATGCAGATTACCAGGAGAATCAATCATCCAGTCAACCATTTCAGGTTTCTTTCCTTGAAAAGGCAAATAAGCTTCAAACTGTTTTTTTTCGTTAAAATTATGATCGTATAAATTCACCTGAGCCTTTGGAATTCCTTGTTCCTCAGATTCAACTAAACTAACAACGCCCAATCGATCTTGCCCCGTTTCTCCTAAGATTCGAAATCGACGATGGTTAAAATCGTAATGACTCGTCTTTGCCTTTTGAAGAAGCTTAGCATCTAGTAATTTACCTTGATTGGATATAGGAATTACTTGCAATTGATTTTCCTTCTTTTGTTTGTCGTAAGCCGATCCGAAAATGCATACCTGTCCGTTCCATATCCGAACATCCTCCGGAAAAAACTGCTGTCTATCTTGAAACAACCCGCTAAAATTCCACTCGGTTTTCTTTTTTAGCGAAAGCGAATCATACACCTCAATACGAATGTCTTTGATGAATCCTGTAAGTGTTTCAGAATTGGCACGCAGCACCATCACATTTCCTTCAACCATCCCCAATATTCGGATGGGATAAAAATCACGGGGGATTCCGCTTGGTTCACCAACTTGAATTTGTTGGGGAAAAACGTATTCCGAACAGGTCAATATCAAAAAGCACAACACCCATTTCATGCGCTTTCCTTCTTCAAAACATTTCCAGCAGATGTGTTCTTATTTGCTAACTGCCCACAAGCAGCATCAATATCCTTTCCCCTACTTCTACGCACATTCACAATGACACCTTTTTGCTCCAAAAACGTCGTGAAAATGTTCAATTGATCGTCCGTTGCCCGCTGAAATTCACCTTCATCAATGGGATTATATTCGATGATATTGACTTTAGATGGAACACGTTTGACAAATGCTACTAACTCGCGAGCATCCTCAATCGAATCGTTGAATCCTTTGAAAATAATATACTCTAGCGTAGGACGTGTGCCCGTTTTATCATAAAAATACTGAAGTGCTTCGGCCAACACATCCAGAGTATTGGTATCGTTGATTGGCATAATCTTGCTACGCTTCTCATCGTTAGCCGCATGGAGCGATAAAGCTAAATTGAACTTCACCTCATCATCTCCTAATTTCTTAATCATCTTAGAAATCCCGGCAGTTGATACCGTAATTCGCTGTGGTGACATGCCCAATCCTTCGGGCGAGGTGATTTTTTCAATACTTGCTAATACATTCTTATAATTAAGCAAAGGCTCGCCCATGCCCATGTATACGATATTCGATAGTGGAATTTGATAGTTTTCCTCACTTTGTCGGCGGATAGCAACAACTTGATCATAAATCTCGGCAGCATCTAAATTTCTAAGGAGTTTCAACTTACCGGTAGCACAAAACTTACAGGTTAAACTGCAACCAATTTGCGATGAAATACAAGCGGTCATCCTGCTCGATGTAGGAATCAACACACCTTCTACCACAGGCCCATCGTGCAATCGAAATGCTGTTTTAATGGTTCGATCGTTACTTTTTTGAAGACTCGCCACTTCAATACCTCGAATCACAAAATGCTCTTCCAACTTAGCACGTAAATCCTTGCTTAGATTGGTCATTTCATCAAACGAATGTGCCGATTTTTTCCAAAGCCATTCATATACCTGCTTGGAACGAAACCGCTGCTGTCCCTGCTCCGAAAACCAAGCTTCTAGTTCAGGTAAACTGAGTGTACGAATGTCCTTACGCGTTTCTGACATGCACCAAAGATACAATAAGCTATTCAGATGCTTAGATTGGATTACGCATAGCCGATTACCTTTGTCGCATGCGAAAGCTTTTAGCCGACCGAATATTTCCTGTTGAATCTGAATTTATCGAAAACGGAATTCTTTGTATCGATGAACAGGAAAGGATTCTCTCTGTTTTAAAACCGGGTGACGAAGGTTACAATCCAGATGATGCTGAACACTACGAAGGTTGGATTATTCCAGGAATGGTGAATGCACATTGTCATTTGGAACTTTCTCATTTAAAAGGAAGTGTAAGTGAAAATACAGGCTTAGATGGATTTGTAGAGGAGCTCATGCAGGTGAGATCTGCAGCAGAAGAAATTCAAACTTCAGCGATGTATGAAGCCGATCGTGATATGTGGAAACGAGGGATTGTAGCGGTAGGCGACATTTCGAACAGTGCTCGCAGTTTCGGTATTAAAGAACAATCGAATATCCGCTATTTCACGTTTATTGAACGTTTTGGGCTGAATCCGGATAATGCAGATTTAGCATTTTTGAGTGGAATGGAATTGCTCAAACAGCTGCAATCCATGAATCGAAATAGGGATGGAAATTTGAGCCCGCATGCGCCCTATTCGGTTTCGGAAGAACTACTTTCCAAACTGGTTGAACACATTTCACACTCGAATGGCGTGTTGAGCATTCACAACCAAGAAACTGCCAGCGAAGATGAGTTTTTCAAATCAGGTGGCGGTCGCATGAAACATCGCATGAGCAATATGAATATCTCTACTGAACGCTTTACGCCATCAGGAAAATCATCCCTTCAAACCTTAATTCCGAAACTTCCAGTCACAAATCGCATTCAGCTGGTTCACAATACTTTTAGCAGCGAAACAGATATACAACAAGCATTAGAACATCTTCCTCATTTATTTTGGTGTGTTTGTCCTTCTGCCAATCAGTATATCGAATCTAAACTTCCGCCATTAAAATCACTTCGTGCAAACAAATGTGAAATTACGGTTGGAACCGACAGTTTAGCTTCCAACCACCAACTCGATCTATTAGCCGAATTGCGTTTGCTCCAACAAGCCGATTCAAGTGTTACACTTGATGAACTCATTCGGTGGAGTACTCTAAATGGAGCACGATTACTCGGATTTGAATCAGAATTAGGCAGTTTTAGTAAAGGCAAAAAACCTGGAATTGTGCTAATAGAGCATGTTGATAAAATAAATGCATTAATTCTACCCCAAAGCACTTCCCGAATGCTTTGATTCGTTAAAATTGTGGATTGTTCGGTATTCTTCTGTTTTAGAATACGTTTCAATTTTCAAATGCAGGATACTCAACTGATTTTCAGCTTCTATCGTCATCCTTCGTTTGGCTTAAGTCTAGACGCTTACTTAGTTAGTTTATTGGAAAATAAAACGTTTTCCTATAACTATCAGCGACTGGTTTACGAACGAATGAATGATTACGCCTATCCATACACGGATGAGGAGAAGAAA
>JBIKOC010000064.1:0-7338 GCA_044358335.1 Flavobacteriales bacterium
ATAAGCAAACTTCACCTGTAAGGCATTCAAAAATGGATCTGCTTTCATCAACTTCATGCGAGCAGTTTTAGTCGGAACACCAGCATAATCTTCTGCAATCACTTCCCGTAACTTTTTCTGTTCGGGCCAGGGTAAACTAGCTTGTTCAATATCTAACGTATTCAATAAAACTCGAACCTCTAAATCGGGCTCGTCGGGATAATCAATCAGTCGAACTTGTGCATCCGCGAAGCGAAATCCTCCTTTTTCATAGCGTTTCCCCAAACGTTGAATTTCCATCGTATCACCATTGGCAATAAAGCCCGGACCGCTTGTTTCGGGAAGCCAGTGATAGTTGTTCTTTACTACCATCAAATGGTCGCCGCTGCTAATTTCCTCTTCCTGCCAGCGAATTCGTGCCCGGATTTGTTTGTTATACAGATTCGCATTCTTGTTCGAACGAGTAACCACTAAAACTTCGTCGGTGCCATATTTCGAATAAGCCGAATTCAACGCATCCTCCAATTCCATCCCGCCAATGCGCAACACATCCGAAAATCCTTCGGCCACCAAATGAGGAAACGTATTCACTCCAGCATCTAACTGATTTCGAATCTGAGTCGCATTAAACAAAATCCCACTTTCAAGCCGTTGACGCATCACTTCCGTAAGCCGACTTTCATCCACCTGCAAAAAGTAATGGTCGCGAAGTTCTTTGCTATCCAATGCCGGACTTTCTTCTAGACCAACCGGAGGCAATTGAGCGCTATCACCTATCAATATCAAGCGGCATTCATCACCACTCGTTACATATTGAATCAAATCACCCAAGAGATTTTGCTCGGTTTCGAAATTCTCACCACCAATCATCGAAGCCTCATCCACAATAAAGACGGTACGACGATGCTTATTTTGCTGCATGGCGAAGTGCATTCCTAAATCACCACTCTGGGCAAAATAAATTTTCTTGTGAATAGTATAAGCCGGTTGTCGCGCATAAGCCGATAAAACTTTAGCCGCTCGTCCGGTGGGTGCCAGCAAAACCGTTTTCAAACTTGTTAAGGGCAGCGTTTTTACCAGTACCCGCATAGCCTCGAATGACAAATACTCGGTTCGATTCGGGCTTACTTAAAAATTCGGTGAGGTTACGAAATAGCACTGCCTGCCCTTCAGTAGGAGGGAAGCCGAGGTGCTTTTCTAGCAGTCCGATAAAGTCGCTCTTGGTCAATCCGTGGTTTTGGTCTAAACTTGCCAAAGATAGCGAGCTCTATTATATATAATGTTTCATCCTACACCACTTGTCCGGTATGCCGATCCGGCTTTTACTCAAGAGCGCACGCGCCATTGTCGATTACGCTTGCAGGTTTCGGAGCAAGAACTCACATTGGCGGTATACGATCCATTGGCCGATACCTTTCCTTTGATAGAACGATATCCTATTCGAAAAGGATATGCGCAACTCAAACCTCAGGAAGCACTTGCTCGAATTTTACAAACACATGCGCTTACCCGGTTAGAATTTCTATCGGTCGAGATAATTCTTATTACCGAAACCTATACGTTAGCTCCGGGCGCCTTGTTTGAAGCTTCAAGAGCCGAAGATTTACTTAGGCTGAACCATCTGATAAAACCCGATGATACATTGAGTTGGGATCGGCTCGAAGCTCAGGATATGTATTTTGTTTATGCCTATCCAACTTCGTGGAAACAAGTCATCGAAACGCAATTTCCTCAAGCAAAAGTTCATCATTATTCTTCTGTTTTAGCTAGTGGTTTATTGCCCGATTCGATTGGTCAAACTACTGTATTTGTTCACGTTCAGGATTTCAGGGAGGATATTATTGTAGTGGTGGATGGAAAACTACGTTTGTTTAATAGTTATTCATTCCAAAGTCCAGAAGATTTTCTGTATTTCATCTTGTTAGCTTACGACCGTCTTGAATTGAATCGCGAAATTGTTCCTTTATGTTTGTTGGGTGAAGTAGAATCGGGTTCGGCTATTTATGCATCTTGTCATAAGTACATTCGAGAAATTAGTTTTAAATCAAGACGTTCGGTTAGTTCTGTGCCTGATCCAGAAGGAGAAGTAGATGCCTTGCCAGCACATTTTTATTTTAATTTATTGCATTCGGGAGATGAGGATTATTAGCGGAAAATGGCGTGGGAAAATTATTCAGGCACCCGAGAATTTGCCTGTCCGCCCAACGACCGATATGGCCAAGGAAAGCTTGTTCAATTGGATGTCGACCCGAATCGATTTAGAAGATGCACGGGTGTTAGATTTATTTGCAGGAACTGGAAACATCACCTATGAGTTGTTATCACGCGGGGCGGGAAGAATACTTTCGGTGGATAAAGATCCGGGTTGTGTGAAGTTTATCAAACGGATGAGCGAACAATTGCTTCCTGGAGTGGTAGAAGTTTATCAAACGGATGCACGTGTAGCAATTCAGCGCTCTCTTCAACCTTTTCGACTCATATTTGCTGATCCACCATACGAGTACCCTGATCATGAACGCATCACTCAGGAAATATTAAGTTTAAATTTACTCGAAGAGGATGGATGGTTTATTTTGGAACATCCAGCTTCAGTTGTTTTAAGCCACATTCCTGGTTATTACGAAACGCGTCATTATGGGAAAGTTCATTTTTCCTTTTTCCAACAAACACCCGTTTTGAAAATCGTATGAAACGTATAGCTCTTTTTCCGGGGTCTTTCGATCCGTTCACGATTGGTCACGAAAGCATTGTTCGTCGCTCTTTGGGTTTATTCGATGAGATTATCGTAGCCGTTGGAATGAATTCGACCAAGGCAAATTTATTTAGTCTCGAAAAACGAGTCGATTGGATTCGTGCTGTATTTGCAGACACGACACAAGTGAAAGTAGGAAGCTACGAAGGCTTAACGGTAGAATACTGTAAGCAACAAGATGCACGTTATATTTTACGGGGACTCCGAACTTCGGCCGATTTTGGTTTCGAACGGGGAATCGCGCAGGTGAATAAAGCATTGGTTCCCGAAGTGGAAACGGTATTTATCATGGCTTTACCCGAACATTCAGCAATAAGTTCTACCATTATACGTGATATTATTCGCAATGGAGGAAATGCCCAAGCTTTTGTACCTAAGGCAGTTCAGTTTACTTAAACTCGCCATTCTACTCGCTTTTGCTTTGAGTGGTATGAGTCTTACTGCTCAAAAAGTAGGAGTGATGGAAATTCATTTTCCCATCTTTCCCAATTATAAGCTTTCACTGCTTTCATACCCTGGAATTCAATCATTGAGTATCAATAAAACGATTCATCTAGATACTAATGGATTTGCTACGTTTTCGGTTGAAACTTCTTTAGATGCAGCCTATTTTGAAGTATTTCTGCTTGAAACAGATTGGTATTTTGATGTGTATATTCCAGCTGGAGATACAGTAAGAGTAAGCTTGGATAAACAGAATAAAACGGTTGTTTTTCCCAAAGATCCAGCTAATCGGAATCAACGAATCGTTCAGCTAAATACTTTTATTGATGATGAGTTGAATCGGTTTTACACTAGCAAACGTAGCAAAGCCGATAAAACCAGGTTAATTCTCCTAGCCGATTCAGCTCGTTTTGCAACAACAGAAAGTAAGGATTCCTATTTACATGTTTGGTCACAACTGGTTTTGGCCGATATGGATGAAGCTTCAGGACTCATTTCCCACCAGAAATTACTCGTTTCGCTCCTACCATATTTGACTCCTTCACCCGGAAATCCCGCTTGGATGAAGGCATTCAGTCATTATTTTGATGCCGATTTACTCAATCGAATGGCAAGTAAACAAGGACTTTCCTATCGAAGTGCCATCTTAGCAAACGATTACTTTGCACTCAAACAGTTATATCAGGAAGATTCTTTAGTTAAAGGAAATCCCGAGTTGACTAATTGGCTTTTGTTAAAAGGAATTTACGATCTCGAAAATATACGAGATAGCAAGGTGGAGCAGTCATATAGACTTCTCTTAGAAATGAAACTTGATTCAAGTTTGTCTCCATTGATTCAACAGGAAGTGAATCGAATACTTGCTACCCTTCAGCCTAAAATTAAAGGTGAACCATTTTCCGATTTGGGTTGTAATGATCAGCCTTATTGGAAACAGCAAAAATGGAAAGGGTTACCAGTTTATCTTGCTATTTTACCTAATTATTCACCTAGTTCACAGTTAGTTATTCGTCAGTTTGCTGCTTTTCAAACCAAGTATGGTAAAGAAATGCACTTTGCTCTGCTTATTCCAGGGGCTGATGCGAATGAGATGAAAATGCTCAATAAGCAATTTCCAGGATTGGAGTTGGGGCAAACGGAATTGTGTTGGGAGAAGGTGCAAGAAATAATTCCTTCAAAAAGTCGAACCAATTTCATATTGATTGATCACTTGGGTAATGTTTACCAAAACCCGGCCGAAGGACCTGAAACCGATGTAGAGTCGACATTTTTAGGGTTAATTAAACAACGTTAAGAGCTTTTCGGGCTTGAAGAACATCAAGTATAGAAGGGTAAGTATTGGCTTCTACCTCGGTCCACTGATCGGGTGATTTCCAAACGGCTTCGGTAATATCTTCTTCGGTTTGAGGGATGGTTGGCCATGGCTTGCTGGTTTTAAACCAATACCAAACGGTTTCTTTGAGCACCTCTTTTCCTTTGTGGGGGTAGGTATGCCAAGTCCGGCACAGTTCCGTTTGTATGCTAAGATCGAGGATTCCTGTTTCTTCTATAATTTCGCGTTGAGCGGCACTTGGTAGATCTTCACCGAGTTCTACTTTTCCTTTGGGCAAGTCCCAACAACCCAATCGAAAAATAAATAGTATTTCGTTATCAGGCGTTTCGACAATTCCTCCAGCAGCTTGAATGAAGTTGTAGTTCGACTTCAACCATTCGGTTCCTTGATCGAGGTTTATGGCAATCAAAGAAAGTTGCTGACATTCATTTTTAGCTGATTTTAATCTTTCAACTGCCTCAAACAGCTGTTTTTTAGAGGCTCCCGCATCTATCCAAACAGTATCACCTTGGGGTTGAATGCCTTGTGGATTGTTGAAAAATAAGGCTTTTCGGTTCAAGTAAACGGCGTATTTTTGCGTCATGCTTTACAATACTGATACTGCCGCACAGCTGGCAGATTTTCTTTTACAAATTAAAGCCATAAAGCTTCAGCCATCCAAGCCATTTATTTGGGCTTCGGGTTGGAAATCTCCAATTTACTGTGATAATCGTTTGACCTTGTCTTATCCAAAGGTTCGTACGTTTATCCGTCAGGAGTTAGCAAAGGCAATTTCCGATAAGTTTGAGAAGCCGGATGTAATTGCCGGTGTTGCTACTGGAGGAATAGCTCATGGTGCTTTGGTTGCTCAGGAATTGGGCTTGCCGTTTATATATGTACGTTCTGCTCCCAAAGGGCACGGAATGGAAAATCTGGTTGAAGGTAGAATCGAGCCAGGTCAAACGGTTGTGGTGGTGGAGGATTTGATCTCCACAGGACAAAGCAGCATCAAAGTGGTTAAAGCTCTTCGCGATGCAGGATGCATTGTTAAAGGTCTTGTTTCTATCTTCGATTATGGATTTGACATAGCTATTGCTCAGTTTAAAGAAGAAAAATGTCCGTTTTATAGTTTAAGTAACTACGATAGTTTGCTCGATGAGGCGGTTAAAAATAAATATGTAGCCTTGGAGGAAATTGATCAGTTGAAAAGCTGGCGTGATAATCCTTCTAGTTGGGGAGCCACATTGAAAATTGCTTAACGCATGAAATTAGAAACATCTTGGAAACCTGTTCAGACAACACCTGATCAGGTTTTTGCTTTCCTATCCGATATGAATAACCTGAAAAAGCTTATGCCTGAGCAGGTTACAAATTGGACTTCTGATACAGATACCTGTCAGTTTACCATTAAAGGAATGGCTGATTTAGGAATGAAGATCGTTGAACGGAATGAGCATTCATCAATTAAGATGAGTTCACACGGGAAAGTTCCCTTTCCGTTTACATTAACAGTAGGAATTCGCCCTTCAGATTCAATTTCAGAAGCACAATTGGTGTTTGATGGAGAGGTAAATCCCTTTTTAAAGATGATGGTGGAGAAGCCTTTAGGGAATTTTTTCAACATGCTTTTGGATGGGCTTGGACGACAGTTTTGAGTAATCGCAAGGGTTTCCACCTATTTTATAAAAACCAAACGGAATAAGTCCCAGTTGATTTGTTAAAATCTGTTAAATAATCTTTGGTTATTCCGAAAAATCAGGGCAAATTTGCACCCAACTATATTTTAACCCACACTCATGAAAAACACACTGAAGTTAGCTGCTGTCGCTTTGATCGCAGTATTCGTTGTTGCTTGTTCAGGCGGAAACGGTCCTGAAACCAATGCAAAAGCTTATCTAGATGCATTAAATGCTGAGGATTTCGACAAAGCAAAAGAATTTGCTACTGAAGACACAAAAGGAATGCTTGATTTCATGAAACAAATCGCTACAATGGGCGGTGAGAAGAAAGAAGCAAAAGAGAAAAAAGAAATTAAAGATTTGAAATGTACAGTTGAAGGTGACACTACAGCTACATGTTCTTACATGGCTGGTGACAAAGAAGAAAAACTGAACATGAAAAAATCAGGAGAAAAATGGCTAGTTCACCAACCAAAAGAAAACCCAATGGGTGGTGGTGAAGAAGGTGGATCAATGGAAGGCGATATGGGCACAACAGATACGTCTGCTACTGCTGCTCCTGCTGCTGAAGCTGCTCCTGCTGCTGAAAGTCACTAATCAATTCTCTTCCGTTACGGCATGCGCAGGTTTCGGAAGATATTACTTATTACAACGGCCCTTTTTTTTGCCGGCATGGGTTTTATCTTGTATAAAGCCTTTTGGAGTCCCGAAAACACGAAACAAGTTTTCTACCCCATGAGCCAGCAAGAAAAAGGGCTTTTGCATGCTGGAGATATCATCCTTCGACGCGGTTACGGCATGTTCTCAGATGGAATTGTTGAAGTTCAAAATAGTCCAGCTGCCGTTTCTCATTGTGCCATGATTGTTGGTGAACCGGGTAAATGGAGAGTTGCACATGCTCTCTCTAGTTCAGTTGCGACTATTGATGGAGCTCAAGAGCAATCCTTACAACGATTCCTCAACGAAAGTGTACCTAATAGCATTATCGTAAAACGTTTCCGTTGTCAGGAAGATACAATTGCCCAAATAGTCAATCGAGTTAGTTACTACACTCATATCCACAAACCGTTTGACCATAATTTCGATAAAGTTGATACTACTCGTTTCTATTGTACCGAATTGTTTCAACATTGCTTTAAAGATATACTTGGAAGAGACATTTTTCTGGGTCA